>NZ_JBHVFF010000285.1:0-11185 GCF_042801895.1 Streptomyces sp. NPDC057543
GAGGGGGCCGACGTCCCTTACGGACGCCGGCCCGGCCTCTCGGACGGCACCGCCGTGGTCAGGACTCCTCGAAGTAGACGTCCAGGACCGCGTCGAGGTCCTCCGCCCACTTCTTGAGGTCGCTCCTGGCCGGCGCCTCGACCTCGGCATTGAACCATCGACGGGTCGAAATGTGGACCGTGACGGTGAACCGGCGGCCGAACCGAGGGGTCTTCACCTCGACCGCGCCGACCTCGTCCCAGCTGAACTCGGCTTCCTGGTCGTCCAGCCGGAACCGGACGCCGTCGTGGTCCGCGGTGATCGAGCCGCGACGGTCGCTCACCTCGAATACGGGGCCGTCCACCGCCTCCTTGTCATCAGCCGCCGCATCCTCGGACACGGCCTCCGCGAGGGCATCGTCGGGGGCGGCGGCGTCGGGTTCCCGCTCGTCCGCCTGTTCCTGGTCTGCCTGCTCCTGCCCCGTCCGTTCCTGGGACGTCTGCTCCTGGGACGTCTGCTCCTGGGACGTCTGCTCCTGGGACGTCTGTTCCTCGTCCGTCTGTTCCTGGTCTCTCCGCTCCCGGCTCGTATCCGGCTTCCCGGCAGGGGCAGGGGCCGTGAGACCAGGGATGTACGCCGGGTCTGTCCCTGCGGCGTACCCGGGCTGAGTGTTCGGATCTATGCGCTGCTCCACGGCGGGCAGTATGGCCGACGAACCTGTACGAGACCAATGACCACCACGCCGGGCGCCTGTCTTCCCGGCCGGGCCCTCCGTACTACGGGCACTGTTCCCGCGAGTACGTCACCGCTCCCGCACCGCCAGCAGTTCCGTCACCCGGTCCAGCGGGAGCGCCGGGACGTGGTGGCCCGCGCGGCCGGTCATCGAGTGCGCACCGGTGAGCACGTTCAGCACCGCCTCCTCCACCGACTCGACCACCGCGCCGTAGAAGGGATCCATCCGGCCCCACGGCACGAAGCGCATCGACTCGTACGGCGCACTGCCGTCATCCTCGGGGAACGTGCTGGTCAGCGCGGACGGGTTGGCCGTGGAAAAAGCCAGGAAGAGGTCTCCGGAGAAGTGGCTGCCGGTGGTGCCGGTGCGGGCCAGGCCCAGCGTCACCCGACGGGCCAACGCCTTGCACTGCCCCGGCAGCAGCGGTGCGTCGGTCGCCACGACCACGATCACCGAACCCGCGCCGGGCGGCACCGGGCGCTCCCCGCCGGGCGCCGGTTCGGGGTCCGGTGCCCCGACCGGACCGGACAGCTCACGCCCCACCGGTACACCGGCCACCACCAGTTCCCGCCGGGCGCCGAAATTGGCCTGCACGAAGGCGCCGACGGTGTAGCGGTCCTCGCCGTACTCGACCACCCGGGACGCGGTCCCCGAGCCGCCCTTGAAGCCGTAGCAGCGCATGCCCGTTCCGCCGCCGACGCATCCCTCCTCGACCGGGCCGGACCCGGCCGCCTCGATCGCGGCGGCCGCGTGACGGGACTGCACGGCCGGGCCGTGGATGTCGTTGAGGTGGCCGTCCCAGGTCTCCGTGACCACCGGCAGCAGCCACTCCGGTGCCATGCCACGGCAGTGGGCGCGCACCCACTCGACGACGCCCCGGTGCACCGGGCCAACCGCGTACGTGTTGGTGATGACCACCGGGACGGCAAGCGATCCGCTCTCCTCGATCCAGGCCGTTCCGGTCATCTCACCGTTGCCGTTGAACGAGTGCCAACCGGCCGCGCAGGGCGTACCGACTCCGTCCCGGCCACGGGGCAGGAGCGCCGTCACTCCGGTGCGTACGTCGTCGCCCTCGACGAGGGTGACGTACCCGACCTCGACGCCGGGCACGTCTGTGATCGCGTTCCACGGCCCCGGCTCCCCGGTGAGCGGGATGCCCAACTCGCGTGCACGCTTACGGTTTTCACTCATGGGATCAGAGCGTACGGGTGAACCCGCACGCCGGACGAGGTGCGGGCGCCGACGCTCGTCGTTCGCGGCTGCCCCGCACGCTGCCCGGCGGGCGTGTCCGGCTCGTCGCGCCGTCCGGATGGGCGTGTCCGGCTCGTCGGCGCTACCGGGTGGGCGTGTCCGGCTCGTTCTCGACAGCGATCGCGGTCGCCACGAGACCGTCCGCGGCCAGCCACCGGCCACGGAAGCCTGTCGGGGTCGACGTCGCCCCGCCGGGCGGGACCGGGTCCGGGTCCGCGGCGGGGATCAGCAGATCGGCCGTGAACGTGCCGTCGGAGTGGAGGACGATGTCGGCCTGTTCGAAGCCGAGCCACCGGTGGGTGAGCGGGAACCACGCCTTGTAGACGCTCTCCTTCGCGCTGAACAGCAGCCGGTCCCAACGAATCTCCGGGGCTGTCCTGCGCAACTCGCGCTCGCGCTGCTGTTCCGCCGGCAGGGCTATGGTCTCGTGCACCCCGTCGGGCAGCGGCTCGTGCGGTTCGGCGTCCATGCCGACGGAGAGCAGGTCCTCCCGGCGGGCGACCGCGGCGGCTCGGTAGCCGGCGCAGTGCGTCATGCTTCCGACGACGCCTTCCGGCCATATCGGCGCTCCGCGTTCGCCCTTCAGGATGGGTACGGGCGCGATACCGAGCACGCCGAGCGCGCGGCGAGCGCACCAGCGGGCGGTGATGAACTCCTTGCGCCGGGACTCCACCGCGTTGCGGATCAGTTCTTCCTCGCCGGGAAAGAGAGCCGCGTCGACCGGATCGGAGAACGCCTCCACCACGGCCACCTGAGGCGGCAGAATCTTCTCGATCATGTTCTCCCTCGTGCCGACTGGTTGATCCGTTCTCCGCATCGTCTCCAAAGACTGCCCAAAGAACGCGGGGTTACGACAGCGCCCGGCTGCGTTTCGGACGACGTTCTCATGCCCCGGAACGGCCCGTACCGGCACGCTCGCGAGCCGACGGCAGGAGCCCTCGGCCCGCGAAGTCCCCGCCGCCCGCCGCTCACCGCGGGCCCCTTGCTGCGGGGCCGGGCATGGCGCGGCTCGCGCGCCCCCGCCGTCCGTCAGGTTCAGCGAGTGCCGTCGAAGTTGTCGCCGACGGTCAACGTCACCGAGCCCGGAGCAGCCGCGGAGTCCTCGGTCGCCCGCGCTCCCGGCACCCGGGAGGCCAGTGCCTTCGCCTGCTGGTCGAGTCCCTGCGGAAATGTGACCGCCGTCGTTGGTGTGTCACTGGGGGCGTTGCCCGTGCCGATGATGGTGTATCCCGCCATGCGCAGTGCTTCCGCGACCTTTGAAGCCTGCCCCTTCTCTCCCGTCCCGTTGAGTACACGCACACGGATCGTCGCGGCGTACACGGGGTTCTTGCTGCGGGCCTCCAGTGACTTCTTGTCAACTTCCTTGTCGGCAGCCAACGAAGCGAAGAGGTCCGCCGCCTGGGGGTATTGCCACACCACATTGGCCTTGTCGGTGGGCACATCCGCCTCACGCGCGTAATTCGGCACGGTCAGGAAGGTCAGTCGGTCACTCGGGATTCCCTTGAGTTCGGAGGCGAGCCCGGAGAGCGGCTTGAGCCCTGCCAGTTCCTTGTCCGTGGTCAGTGATCTGGTCGCCGAATCGAGGAAGCCGAACAAGGCGGCCGGGCTGGTGAGTTTCTTCTGCGCCTTGGCCGCCAGGGCCTCCATGAATTCCTGTTGACGCCCTATTCTGCCGAGGTCGGAGCCGTCTCCCACGCTGTAGCGGGTCCTGACATAGCCGAGGGCCTTCTCGTCCCTGACCGTCTGGCACCCCGCCTCCAGATCGAGATGGGCCTTCTTGTCGTGGATCGCCGTCTCGGGACAGACTTCTATGCCGTCCAGGGCATTCACCATGCCCTTGAATCCCTGGAAGTCGATCGACATGAAGTGATCGATGCGCAGGCCGGTGTTCTGTTCGACGGTCCGAATGGTGCAGGCCGCGGCCCCTTCGACCTCACCGCTCGTACCGCCGAGGGCAAAGGCTTCATTGATCTTGAAGTGATGCGGGGTGGACCGGGTGCCGTCACCCCGGTCGCAGGTCGGTATTCCCACCCACGAATCGCGCGGAAGCGATACGACGGTGGCCCATTTCCGGTTGGCTGCCACGTGCATGACCATCAAGGTGTCCGACTGCATCGTGGTCAGACCCTTGCCGTATTTCCCGTTGTCGCCGTCGCGCGAGTCCGAGCCCACCACCAGGATGTTCTTGGAACCCGGACTCATGTTGGCCGGCCGGTCGCCGCCGAGCTTGTCGTCGATGTCGGCGGAGTGGATGTTCCCGTCGAGGCTCTGATACATCCAGGCGCCGACGCCGCCCGCCGCCAGAAGCAGCACGCCCAGCACGGCCCCGCCGCGGACGAACATCTTGCCCCGTCTCGTGAGTCGCCCTCGTGGCTTCTCGCCGGCCCTGTGCCCCGCCCCGCCTCGCGGCTTCCTGCGTTCTTTGCTCACGCTGACCCTCCGCGCCCGGCCCTTCAGCCGCTCGCTCGCCCCGTCCTTCGTCCCCGCACCTTGCGGTGGACGAACCCTACATACCTGCGGAGAACAGCCGCTCGGATGATGTCGATGCCGTAGCAGACGCCGGCGTCGGCCGGACCGGATGCGTAACTCTGTCCGATCGCGCGGAACTTCCCCTCGCCAGCTCTGCGGTACCGGGCGTCGAAGACCGCCGCCGGGCACAAGAGCCAAGTCGAGGAGGCATCCTCCGGTGATCATTTGGTTTTATGATTCCCGCATGACGTCTACGCTCCGGCTGGAGAAGATCACCGTCGACAACTTCGACGTCGCGATCGGCCTGAAGGTGCGCACCGACCAGGAACACCTGGTCGCGCCGGTCGTGAAATCGCTCGCTGAGGCGTACGTGTACCCCGGCATAGCCTGGCCTCGCCTCATCTTCGACGGCGACCGCCCCGTCGGCTTCCTCATGGCGTTCTTCGACATCGACTTCGCCGGCGACGGCAAGAACACCGACATCCGCTCGGGCCTCTGGCGTCTCAATATCGCGGCGGGTGAGCAGGGCCGCGGCTACGGCCGTTTCGCGGTCGAGTCCGTGGCCGCTGAAATCCGCCGCCGCGGCGGCACCCGGCTCACCGTCTCCTGGCACCCGGGCGAGGACGGCCCCGAGGGCTTCTATCTGGGGCTCGGGTTTCGGCCGACCGGAGAGACGAGCGGGGATCAAACGGTGGGGGAACTGGAACTGGGCCAGGCCCTGACCGAAGTCCCAGGGTCACTTCACCGGTAAGGGACAGGGATGGCTCGGCGGAGGTCGCGGAGCGGACCGAGTAGGAACGCACGTTCGTTGCGGAGCCTTGCCTCTTCCCTCGTTCGGTTTCCGGTACGAGTCAGGCGTGGGCGGGCGCCCTGGATCCCGATACGGCCCGCTGGGCCCCGGCCGCCAGTGAGCGACGGTCGCCACCGGTCAGCGGACGGTGCGTGGTGACCCGTACGGACAGTTCCCGGGAGCCGACGACCCGGCGCAGGGACGTGGCGAACCCCTCGTCGCCGAGGAAGCCCGCGACCGTGCTGGGGACGCCCTGCTGGAAGTAGTCGATCGTCACCGGCCGTACCGGGGCGCCCGCGTCGACGGCGGCCTGAAACATGGCGCGTCGGAACGTGCCGCCGGGTACGGAACACCACGTGGTCCCCTGCGGGAACACCATCACGGACTGCCCGGAGCGCAGCATCCGGGCCAGCTCGGCAACGGTCGACGGCAACTCGCGCAGGCCCCCGCGATCGATGAAGCGGGTGCCGATGCGCCGGGCCAGCGTCCCTATGACGGGCCAGGTGCCGACCTCTCGTTTGGCGAGCAGCGTCACGGGCTCGATCGCGAGCAGGACGACCACGTCGAGCCAGGAGATGTGGTTGGCCACGACCAGGGTCCCGGTCCGCCCGGGTACGGTCAGCGACTTCTGGTCCTGCCCCTGCCGCTGTTCCTGGTCCCACCCCGGGCCGACGTCCTGCTCCGGGCCGGCGTCCTGCTCCAGGTCCAGTCGTATCCCGAGGGCGGTGAGGACTGCCCCGGCCTCGGCGCGCAAGATGTCGGGGTCGCCCAGCCGCTCGCCCGTCGCCGCGCTGTGGATGACGGTGCCGGCGACGGATGCGTAGCGGCGGACCGCCGCGGGCAACGGCACGCCGGATGCCGCGTTCTTCGCGCAAGCGGGTGTGCAGACCGGCTCGACCGCCCAGGGGGTCACCGGCTCTCTCCGAGGAAGGGGCGTCGGTCGCGGTCGTAGGGGCCGACGTTCTCGTGCGGCAAGGTGCTGATGTCGTGGATACCGGCGACCGCTGTCGCGGTTGTCGAGAGCATGATTTGCCGTTCTCCATTCGGAGGGCGGACTGCGGCAGCACACCCCGCCGGCCCGTGAGAACGCCCGAAGCGGAAGTGACTGGGTGCCCCCGTCAGCAGTCGGCGCAGGACCGCGGTGCGTCGACGGACTGCGGGGCCGGTGCCCGCGGAGGCTGCCGCGGAAGGGCCGGGCTGAAGAGAGACGCCGGTCTCGGGCACGGTTCTTCCTTTCGTCGCCGATCGGAGTATGAGCGCGCCGGATGAATACCGTGCGAATCGACGGGGAAGTCCGTCCTCCGGATCGGTGTGGCCAGTGTTTCCAGCGGCGCGGAGTGGTTGCCGCGTCGAGTTCGCCCGCCTTCTCGCCGTGCCGCTCCGGTGACCACCCGGTCTCCGAGGACGTACCGCCGGGCATGTCGGAGGCGCAAAGTGGAATGCTTTCACCTGGGATCGAAGGTCGCCTCGGACGGCACCCACTGACCGCACACACGCACCATCGGCGGCAACAAAGGCTCGTGCATGGCGAGGCGCCACCGAGCCCGGCAACGCCTACTCGGGCTTGAGTCAACATACGACACACCGCTTCCAGGGTGAACAGATCCCCAGAAGACACCCGAACGGGCGAACGTCACATCAATTCACCCACACACAAAGTTATTGACGATACGTCACGTTGCAGCGGAATGGCATACGGGTGACTGCCACCGCAGCCGATGCTCCGGCACCGACATCCCGCTATGCCCCGAAATGACAGCTATGGAGTCCCTACGTACGTTCAATCACGGGTCCGCTGCTCAGCCGACCTCACTCCGAGACAGGAGAAACGACATGATCACACGTTCCACCGTCCTCACTGCCACCATCGCCGCCGCCGCGGCCCTGACCACCACCGGCAGCACCTTCACCTCGGCCGCCACGAACGAGCCGCCACAGGCCGCCCCGGTCGTCCGGCAAGCGGCCGCCGCCCCAGCCCCAGCGCCGGCCCCCGCTGTGGCCCCCAAGGACAGCGTTGACGCCGGAAAGAGCAACGAAGGCCGAGGCAACGACGAGGGGCGAGGCGGCAACGACGAAGGCCGAGGCAATCAGGGCCGAGGCGGTGACGAAGGCAGGGGCGGCGACGAGCGCAGAGGCGACCAGGGCCGGGGTTACGGAGGCCGGGGCTACGACGAGGGCAGGATTTACTTCAACGAGCGCACGTACTCCGCCTCCCCCAGCGGCTGCATCAGCGCGGCCAGCGGACTGGGATCCACCAGCTTCAACATCTTCAACGACAGCCGGCGGACCGTCGAGGTCTTCAGCGGGGCGACCTGCGACAACGGCGCCCCTGTCGCCGTCGTCGGCCCCCACGGCGCCACTGAAGGCGTGTTCCCGAACCGCGTCGAAGGGGGTGTGTTCGTCAGCAATGGAGTAGGAGGCAGCTTCCGAGTGATCGAAAACGGCTACTACGGCTACTGACCGGATCGCCCGCGCGACGTGACATGACGTGGTACGCCGGCCCGCCGGAATCGGGCCGGCGCACCACGTCCTCACCCCCGCTTCCTCCGTCCCGGCCTTCCGTCCCGGCGTTCCAGGGACCACCTGTTTCCCCAGGCCAGGGGGTGGAACCGTTCCAGTGTCCCGAATCGGGCGTGCCGACTTGATCAACGTCCCAGCCGTCCACCACAGTTCGGGACAGCACCCGGTAGCCACGCCGGACGGCCGAGGAACGACCGAAGAACACCGAGCACGGGGGAACCCATGAAGCACACGCACCTCACCAAGAGCCTTCTCGCAGGCATCACGCTCGTCTCCGCACTCGCACTCACCGCCTGCAACGGCGATGACGCCGCGGCGGGCGCGTCAACTCCTGCGGCGAGTACGTCCGCCGACCAGAGCGACAACCGCAACAGCGCCACCGGCAGCAGCAGCGACAGCTCCGGAAGCGGCGGCAGCTCCGGAGCCGGCACCAGCACGGGCGGCAGCACAGGAAGCAACGACAGTTCCGGCACGGGCGGCAGCAACAGCTCCAAGACGCCCATCTGCACCACCTCCACCCTCCGCGTCACCGCCGTCGACAACAGCGCGGGCGCGGACAACAAGGACACCGGCATCGTCACGGTCCAGCTCTTCAACAAGGGCGGGCAGAACTGTCGCGTCAGCGGCTTCCCCGGCGTCGACCTGAAGACCAATGCCGGAAGCATGTCCATTCCGCGCAACAGCGAGAAGCCGTATCCGGCCACCCTCAAGCCCGGCGAGTCCGCCGCCTTCAACATCCAGTTCCCCGTCAACAACTCGGGCGGCTCCGGCATCCGGCCCACCCAGATCGTCGTCACACCCCCGAACGACACGCACCAGGCGACCGTGCAGTGGCCCGCGGGCTCGCTCCCCGCCACCGACGGTTCCGACAACGGTCCCAAGCTGGAGGTCGGCCCCGCCAACAAGGTCGGCTGACACCCCGCGCACACCGCTCGCAGGACGTAGCCGCCGTCCCGGTGACGCCGACTACTGCCGTCTCCGTTCTCGAGGCGGGGCGCCGGCCCGGCTGTCGTGGATGTCCACGTGCCTGCCGGCTGCCCCGCTCGAGCACCTGACGGCCCCTGGGAAGCGGGTATCAGGACCCGTCCGCCCCGGAAGGCTTCCTGCTCGATGAGGCGCGTCCGATCACGCCGGTCCTGCGGCTCCAGGCCCGCTCGCCGAGCAGGGACAGAGCGGCCGGCAGCAGCACACCGCGCACGACGGTGGCGTCGATCAGGATGGCCAGCGCCATGCCGAGGCCCAGCATCTTGTATTCGATGGCGGACAGGGTCATGAAGACCGTGAAGACACCGGTCATGATGAGCGCCGCGCTACTGACGACACCCGCGCTGGCCGCGATGCCACCGACGACCGCCTCGCGCGGCTCCGTACCCGCGAGCCACCGTTCCCTGATCCGGCTGAGGATGAAGATGTGATAGTCCATGCTCAGGCCGAACAGAATGATGAACATGAACAACGGTAGCCAACTGACCACTCCTCCATAGGAGATGAACCCCAGCAGCGATTCCAGGTGGCCGTCCTGGAAGACCAGGGCCAGCACCCCGTACGCGGCGCCGATGGACAGCAGATTGAGCAGGATCGACGCCAGGGGGATCGTCCACGACCGGAACGTCACGGCGAGCAGGAGGAAGGCGAGGCCGAGGATGAACGCGAAGACGGCAGGAGTCCGGCTGTTCACCTGGTCCGCGAAGTCATGGGGCATGGCGGTCCTGCCGGCGACTGCGTAGTCGATGCCCTCCACCGTGCCGAGGGTCGTGGGGAGCGCGCGCTCACGGAGGGATTCCAGGGCCCGATTCGCCACGGGATCGGTGACGGCGCCCGCCAACGGCACCCGTACCACCATCGCGTCACCGACCGGTACGGCTGTGATCGGCTCCCGCAGCGCGCCATGACCAGCGGCGGCCTGCGCGTGGAGCCCGTCGATCGCCTCCCGCACCTCGGAGGTGTCGGCCGACGCGCCGTCCGCACGGTCGATGACCACCCGGGCCGCGGTCGCCGCCCCGGGGAAGACCCCCTGCATCCGCGTCGCCGCATCCACCGCAGTCGAAACACCGGGCGGCAGACTGGCCGTCACCGCGGCGTCCTGCAAACGAATCCCGAGCGCCGGCAACGCCATCAGCAGCAGGGCCAGCGCTGCTGTCGCACCGGCCGGCACGGGCCGACGTACGACCGCCCGCGCCACCCGCTCCCAAAGACGCGACTCCTGCGCCGCGATCCTGCGCCTGCCGAGCCAGGGGATGCGCGCCCTGTCGACCCGGTCGCCGAGGGCGGCAAGCAGGGCGGGCAGGACCGTCACGGAGCTGAGCACCGCGAGGCCGACCACCAGGACGGTGCCGACGGTCAGACCCTTGAAGACATCCACGCCGGTGAACAGCAGGCCGATCATGCAGACCATCACGGTCAGGCCGGAGGCCACGATGGCGTGCCCCGAGGTGAGTGCCGTGATCCGCAGCGCCTCCCGCACCTCGTGTCCGGCCGCCCGCTCCTCGCGCACCCGGCGCAGGTAGAACAGCGAGTAGTCGATGCCGACCGCCATGCCGATCAGCAGCACGATCGCGGAGGCGGCGCTGTTGAACGGCACCCACCGGCTCACGAGTTGCAGCAGGCCGAACGCGGCCGCCACGGTGGTCGCCGACAGCAGCAACGGGATACCGGCGGCGACCAGGGAACCGAAGACGACCAGCAGGATCAGGACCGTCAGCGGCAGAGAGGTCGTCTCGGCGCGCTTGAGGTCGTCCTTGATCCCGTCGTTGACCGCCTCGGAGAGGCTGTGGTCGCCTGCCTGGGCGAGCCGTACCCGCGGATGGCTCTCCCCGACCTGTTCCACGGCCTTGGCCACGGCCTCGTAGTGGGTCTTGAACTGCTCATCGGGGCCTGCCACTTCGAAGGTGACAAGGCCGGACCGGCCGTCCTGCGCCACCCACCGCTCGCCGTGCGCCGCCAGCGGGGAGCCGACATCACGCACCGCGCCCGGGGTCCGGTGCAACTCGGCCACCAAGTCCCTGGTGGCATCCCTCAGTTCGGGGTCGTCCGGAAACCGTCGATCGGCGCCGTCCCTGGACTGGATCAGTACGTTCTCCCGGATGGAGCCGCCACTGTCCTGCGCGTCCACCATCTGCTGGGCCCGACCGGCCTCCCCCGGATCGACGGACCGGGCACTGCCGCCCTGGACCAGGGCACTGGACAGAACGGCGACCACTACGAGTGCGAGCCACCCGCCGATCGCCAGGGCGCGGTGCCGGGCCGACCAGCCCGCGACGGCCGCGATCACCCCTGCGCTGCGACCGGGTCCGCCGCGGGAGTGAGTAGGTAAGCGCCGTCCGGCGCCGTCGATGCCGCCTGGCGGACGGTGAGCGGATTTGCTCTTGGGCAGCATGAGCTGCTCTCCTCTTTCTTGGTGGGGTGTTCCTGCGCAAACTCGCCTTCGGCGAGGTGGTTCGTCC
>NZ_JBHVFF010000286.1:0-11163 GCF_042801895.1 Streptomyces sp. NPDC057543
CCCTTCCCCACCAACCCCCACGCCAACACCACCGAACAACACACCACCCACTGGCTCCAGACCTACCCCCTGATCACCTCATCCCACGAAACAAAAAACCTCTGCAACATCACCGCCCAAGGAATGGCACGCGCCCTACCCACCACCAACCCCGACGCCCTCACCCTCTGCACCGACCTCTTCCTATGGCTCACCGCGTTCGACGACACACACGGCGAAACCGAAGGACACCGCGACACCGCCCGCCTGACCCGCCGCATCAGCCACTGCGTCCAGCTACTGGCCGGCCACAACCAACCAGCAACCGACAACGACCCCTACACCGCCGCCTTGCACAACCTCCTCCACCGCTACCGGGAACAAACCACACCCACCCAATACCTACGACTCACCGCACACCTGCGAGACAACCTCTTCGGCATCCTCTGGGAAGCCCACCACCACAACAGACCCGACCAGATCACCCTCAACGACTACCGCGCGATGCGCCCACACACCGTCTTCGTCCGAACCCTCATAACAACCGCAGAAATCGCCGACACATACGAACTCACCGAAAACCAACGAACCTCGACAGCAGTACGAGAACTGGAGAACGCCGCCGCCGACCTCGCCGGATGGCTCAACGACCTCGCCTCATACGCAAAAGAAACAAAACACGGCAACCCAACTCCCCTCAGCCTCCCCACACTCCTCATCCAACACCACAAATACGACCTCGAAGAAGCCTTCCACCAGGCCTCCCGCATGTGCGAAAACCAAGCCACCACCACCCGCCACCACATCACCCAACTCACCCACAACGAAAACCCACTCACACACCACGCCCGCACCATCGAAAACATCACCGCCTCCTACATATGGCACACCACACACACCCGCTACAAACGTTAGAGGCCGCCCTCTCCCGGCGTTTCATCCCGTGGATCGCGTTGCATCCTGCAAGTGTCGGGTCGCTCCAGGACACAGTGGTTTCCCCGGTGAGGCGACGGACCATGAGGTCGATCACGGCTTCGGAGCGGTTGGGCAGGGCTCCGGAGCCGCGGCCCGGGCGGTGGTGGAGCACCAGCCATCCCCGCGCTCGACGGCCCACCGCTTCGGAATTGCGGTGAAGCCCCCGGCCCCGGGCTTGCGCTGGGAGATTTCCATGCCGATGCCCAGGGCCGCGGCGTGTTCGACCGCGAATGAAACCGGCAACCAAGAATCAAACGCTCACTCAGACTGCTCGGCAGGTCGGCAGGTTGCTGGCGAAACATGGCCGGCCCCCGCCGATACCCATGGCAGCGATGCTGAAGCCGCTCGGGCAGACACTCCCCGGACCAGGCAGGGAGCAACACCTGCTACCGTACGAGCTACTGCATTGTGGAATCGAGGAGTGGCAGACGTGGTGGGTGAAGACGACATCTCCGGGTGAGATCCGGATTTGACCGGCCACCGGACAGCGCTCAGTAGTGCTGTCGGCGTGGCTCGTTCGTCGTTCCCCTTTTTTCCCACACTGCCCAGGGCAGAGGTCTGTCTGCCCTTAATTCTTCGAGGTCGCTCCATGTCCGACGCTGCCATCGTCTGCTCAAACCTGTCCTTCACCTGGCCTGACGACGCCCCGGTCTTCACAGACCTCTCCTTCACCGTGGCCACCGGCTGCACGGGCCTGGTCGCACCCAACGGCTCCGGCAAGAGCACGCTGCTCAAGCTGATCGCCGGAGAACTCAAGCCCGCCACCGGCTCGGTTTCAATCAACGGAACGCTGGGCTACCTCCCGCAGAGCCTCCCTCTGACCGGAAACCTCACGGTCGCCGAGGTGCTCGGCATCGCCGCGGTGATCCGCGCCCTGGACGCCGTCGAATCCGGGGACGTGAGCGAGGAGCACTTCACCACCATCGGTGACGACTGGGACATCGAGGAGCGCACCCGCGCCCAGCTCGACCGTCTCGGGCTGGTCGGCCTCGCCCTGGATCGGAGCCTGAGCACGCTCAGTGGCGGCCAGGTCGTCTCCCTCGGCCTCGCCGCCCAACTGCTCAGGCGCCCCGACGTGCTGCTGCTCGACGAGCCGACCAACAACCTCGACCTGGAAGCCCGGTACAGGCTCTACGACGTGCTGGCGGACTTCAACGGCTGCCTGCTGCTGGTCAGCCACGACCGCGCGCTGCTCGACCGCATGGAACGTATCGCCGAACTCACCAGCGACGAACTGCGCTTCTACGGAGGCAACTTCACCGAGTACCAGGAGGCCGTGCGCGCCGAGCAGGAGGTCGCGGAGAAGAACGTCCGCAACGCCGAGCAGGAGCTGAAGCGGGAGAAGCGGGAGATGCAGCAGGCCCGCGAGCGCGCCGAGCGCCGCCAGAGCAACGCCGCCCGCAACCTCAAGAACGCAGGCCTACCCCGCATCTTCGCCGGCAACATGAAGCGCGGCGCGCAGGAGTCCGCGGGGCGGGCCGGCCAGATGCACGCGTCCCGGGTCAGCGAGGCCAAGGCCCGGCTACAGGAGGCCGGACGCGCCCTGCGCGAGGAACAGCGCCTCGCTCTTGAACTGCCCGACACCCAAGTGCCCGCTGGACGCAACCTCTTCCTCGGCGAGGGGATGCAGGTGCACCACGACAGTCAGGCCGTGTTCGCCGACGGCGGCGTCAACCTGACCATCCGCGGCCCCGAGCGGATCGCGCTGACCGGACCCAACGGCGCCGGAAAGACCACCCTGCTGCGGCTGATCACCGGTGATCTCGCACCGGACAGCGGGGAGATCGCGCGCAACGACGGACGGGTCGCCTATCTCTCGCAGCGCCTGGACCTCCTGGACCTGGACCGCACCGTGGCGCAGAATTTCGCCGCGTTCGCCCCCGAGCGGCCCGAAGCGGAGCGGATGAACCTGCTCGCCCGATTCCTCTTCCGGGGCTCCCGCGCACACCTGCCGGTGGGAGTGCTATCCGGCGGTGAACGGTTGCGCGCCACCCTGGCCTGCGTGCTGTGCGCCGAACCGGCCCCACATCTGCTCCTGCTCGACGAGCCGACCAACAACCTCGATCTGGTCAGTGCGGGCCAGCTCGAGAGCGCGCTCAACTCGTACCGGGGCGCCTTCATGGTGATCAGCCACGACGAGCGGTTCCTTGCCGAGATCGGGGTGAATCGCTGGCTGCGGCTCGCCGACGGAGTTCTCGAGGAGACCGGAGCCCCCGCGGTGTGAACCGTCGGCGTGTTGAGCAGCCCGCGTCCGAGGCCCTGTGCCCGGCGGGCCGACCATCGATCACGTTGGACGGTTTTCTGTGCCCCAGCCCGCTCTGCTCGCCCACGAACTCGTCCGCAACCTCGGGGGCCGTCGTGTTCTCGACGGCGTCTCCCTGACCGCTTCCCCCGGCCACCGCATCGGCCTGATCGGGGAGAACGGAGTCGGCAAGTCCACCCTGCTGCGCGTACTGGCCGGCGTGGACCAACCCGACGCAGGAAGCGTCTCGCGCCCCGGTGACATCGGCTTCCTGCAGCAGGAAATGCCTTTCGAGGCCGCCTCGTCCATCACGGCCGTGCTGGACGAGGCGCTGCGCGAGGCCCGCGAGGACGTCACGGAGCTCGAACGGCTCGGCGAGGAACTCGCCCGTGTCCCCGAGGACGCACCCGGCCACCAGGAACTCCTCGACACCTACGGCAGGCGGCTTGAGCAGGCCCAGGACCGGGAGTCCTGGGACGCCGATCGCCGCGCGGCCCTGGTGCTCGACGGGCTGGGCCTCGGCGCGGTCGGACACGACCGCACTCTCGGCTCCCTGTCTGGCGGACAGCGCTGCCGACTCGCCCTGGCCGCGCTGCTTGTCCGACGGCCGTCGGCGCTGCTGCTGGACGAGCCGACCAACCACCTCGATGACGGCGCCGCCGCCTTCCTGGAGGAACAGATCCGGGGCCTGCCCGGAGCTGCGGTGGTCGCCAGTCACGACCGGGCGTTCCTTGATGCTGTCTGCACCCACCTGGTCGACCTCAACCCGACGGTGGACGGCCCGGTCCGCTACGGCGGCAACTACAGCGCCTACCTGGGTGAGAAGCGCGCCGAGCGAGAACACTGGGAGCGGCGGTACGCCGAGGAGCAGGAGGAGTTGGAGGGACTACGTCACGCGGCGGGCGTGACGGCGCACCTGATCGCGCCGGACCGGGGACGCCAGGACAACGAGAAGATGGGCTACGGCCACCGGGCGGGCCGGGTGCAGAACCAGATTTCCCGCCGGGTGCGCAATGCCACGCGGCGGCTGGAGGAACTGGAGCGCACCCAGGTCGCCGAGCCGCCGCGCCCCTTGCGATTCGCCGCCGGGGAACTGGCCGCGCGGGCGGAGGAAGGCCCGCAGTCCCTGGTGTCTCTGCGGGACGTACGGGTTTCCGGCCGGCTCGCTCTGGACGCCCTGGAGGTATCCGCAACCGACCGGCTGTTGGTCACGGGCGGCAACGGGGCGGGCAAGTCGACGCTGCTCGCCGTGCTCGCCGGACAGCTTGCCGCCGAGGGCGAGGTGCGCAGGCGGCGCCGACTGACGGTGGGGCTGCTCACCCAGGACACCGTGTTCGCCCGGGACGACCGCACGGTCCACGACACCTACGAGCTGTTGCTGGGGGCGACGCGCGCCGAGGAGGTGCCGCTGAGCTCGCTCGGTCTGATGCACGCGGCGGACTTGGACAAACCCGTCGGCCAGTTGTCCGTCGGCCAGCGCCGACGGCTCGCACTGGCCCTCCTGGTGGCCCGGCCGCCCCAGTTGCTGCTGCTCGACGAACCCACCAACCATCTCTCCCCGCGCCTGTGCGACGAACTGGAGGAGGCCTTGAGGACCGGCCCCGGCGCGATCGTCCTCGCGAGCCACGACCGCTGGCTTCGCCGACGGTGGCAGGGGCGCGAGATCCGATTGGAGCCGGGGCGCGGTCAGCGGGCGAACGCGGCGGCGGCCCGTTCCCGGTCCTGACCCAGGCGCGCCCTGATCGGTGCCCACCCGGCCGCGATCCGGTCCTTCACATCAACCGCGCCTCACCGAGCAGCACCGCTCGGAAAGGTGACGATTCTTGCGCTCCGCGACAGTCACCTGTCGGGATGGTGCCGTCGGGTTCAATGTCGGCATCGCGACCGCATGCCGCCACAGTGGAATACCTCCCAGGAAAGATGGCCTGGCATCTGACGCCCGCCCAGGAGCAACTCGAACCAACCCCCTCGCTTCTTGACGTCCGTCCGGAGGTGCCAGGACCGCCTGAACGTCAAGCACAGCAGTGGCGTACGACTCGGGGTTCGCCGGACCGGTGCGGAGACATCGGGGTGCCGTCAGGAGTTGCGGCTGCGGCTGAGACCGCCGCCCTGGCGGCTCGCGGCGAAGCGGGACGGAGGCATGCCGAAGGCGCGCGTGAAGGCGGCGGTGAACGCGGCGGGAGAGGCGTAGCCGAGACGGCCACCGACCTCGCTGACCGAGGCGGTGCGCAGCAGCGGGACGGCCGCGAGCAGGCGGGCGCGGGCCCGCCAGACCGCGGGGCTGTCACCTGCCTCGGAGCGGAAGCGCCGGGTGAAGGCCCGTTCGCTCATGGCCGTCCTTGCAGCCCATGCGGCGTTGGTGACGCCGACGTCAGGGGCGGCCAGGTACTCGCGGCAGAGCCTCGCGAGATCGACGGAGGCAGGAATCCCGACGTGGAACGGGAGCGGGGAGCGGTCGGCGATCTCGTACAGGAGGAGCGCGGCGATGCTTCCCTCCCGCCCGGAAAGGCTGTAGTCGACCTCGAACTCGACAGCGACCAGGAGCAGTTCGCGCAGCAGCGGCGAAACATCCACGACCGTGCAGGTGGCGGGCCACCAGGGGATGGCCTCCGGCTCGATGTACAGGCTCCGGGTGCTCACCCCCATCATGCGGACCCGGTGCCGGGTAAGGGCCGGAATCAGAACGGCGCGCTCGGGCGGAACGGTCCAGCTGCCCTCGGCGGTGTCGACGACCATGACCCCGGTGGCGCCATAGAGGAACTGCGCGCGCCGGTGTTCGTGCCAGTCCAGTACGTGGCCGGGTGGGTAGTCGGTGCCGATCGGCAGGACGGCCCGGTCGACGTGGTCGATGCCGTCCAGGGAAACGTTCTTCACCCGGCCACCCTACTGGCCGAGACGCAAAGGAATGGCACCGACCATCGCATGCGAGAAGTCCGTCGGAGCTGGTGGAGTGGGACCCATGGACGATGTGGCATTGATCGGGATCGGACTCCTCACCGGGGTGACGACGGTGTTGTTCGGGTTCGGAGGCGGGTTCGTCGCGGTGCCGGTCGTAGTGTGGGCGGACGCCACGCTCGGCGCGGACGCGATGCGAGTGGCGACGGCCACCTCCGCTCTGGTGATGGTGGTGAACGCGGGGTTCGCGACGGCCGTCACACCGCAGCGGGTGCTCCTCGCGCTCCGCGGCAGCGGCACGCTGCTCCTCCTGCTGGCGGCCGGTGCCTCGGCCGGCGCGCTCGCCACGCGACTCGCCCCGGCCGATCTGGCCCGCTGGGCGTTCGTCGCGTACGTCGCTCTCACCCTCGCCGACTTGCTCCTGCGCCCCGGCTTCCTGCGCCCGCGCACTCGTGTTGAAGCGACCTCCGATGCTCCGCGTTCGCTACCGGCCATCCTCGGCGCTCCGGTCGGCGCGGTCGCTGCCTTCCTCGGCGTGGGAGGCAGCGTCATGACCGTCCCCGCGATGCGGCGGGCCGGGCACACGATGGACGTGGCGACAGCGTTGGCCAACCCCCTCACGCTCACCATCGCGCTCCCGGCCACCGCATTGTCCCTGGGCGGCGCCGCGATCCCCACCGCCGCGGACGCGCACGTGCACTTGGTGGGTCTCATCGACCTCCGCGCCGCCTCGGCGCTGCTCCTCGGAGCTCTGCCGGTGATCGCGATGCTGCGGCGGCGCCCGCCGCGGATCCCTGATCACATCCACGCTTGGGCGTACATCGGCCTGCTGGCCATAGTGACGGTTGCGATGTTGCTCACGGTTTAGCACGGGACCGCAGCGGCCTGCCTACCTCGCGGGCGCCTGCGCCGGGGGAACGACGGGCCGGAGCAGAGGGGCAGGCACCCACCCGGCCGGACCGACCCCGGGCATGGTCTCCGGTACGGGCTTGGTGGGTTCACGCGGTGAGGCGGCGGGATCCGCATACACCGGCGCCGTGACCCCCGGGAATCCGTCGCGCGGTCCGGTCTCTGATATCGCCCATTTCCGTCATGACCGCGTGGCGGTTGCTTCGTCAGCCGCGGCGATGTCGAAGACGACCGGGCCGGGCTCGTTAAGTGCTGCGCGTCAATCGACTCCATGCCGCGGAAGCGTTCTCACCTGAACGTGTCGCCGGACTGGGCATGAACGTGTCGCCGGACTGGGCACGAAGCAATTCCACGCATGACGAGTTGTCCGATCTTGATCCGCAGCTGTCCTTAAAGCCGAGTCGCTGCGTCGGGCGGTCTACGCTGTCACCGCTTCCCATTACGTTCAACGGCCCAGCATCCTGGGAGGAAGCCTCTTAGCGTTCCCGGGTCCCCGGATCGCTCCGGCCGTCTACAGAAGGGACAATGCGATGGACCCTGATATCCGGACCAGGGCCGCACTCGAGGAACACTGGCGGGCATCGGAACGTGGGGATACCGAAGCCGAGCACGCCATCTACGCTGCGGACGCGATCCTCGACTACCCCCAGTCAGGTGAACGATTCCGGGGCCGTGCGACGATTTCGGCGCAACGTGGCGGGCACCCTGCCAGTCGGCACTTCACCGTCCACCGAATCGTTGGCAGCGGGGATCTGTGGGTGAGCGAGTGTGTCATCACGTACGACGGGGTGCCCACCTATTCAGTAAGCATTATGGAATTTACCCACGGGCATGTGGTGCACGAGACGCAGTACTTCGCGGACACCTTCGGTGCGCCTGAATGGCGGACAGCACTCGCGGAGCCGATGCCGGGCAGGAATATCGCCCGGGCCTGACCCAGGGCTGAGGGCTTGCAGGAAATCAACACCCTGATTCCCTGCAAGCCTCTTAGCCTCGATCATTCATAAGCGTGTGTCGGCTTACTGACGCGGACTCTGGAGCTTTTGTGGATGGGCGTGTTCTGTCTACGTCTGCTCCGCGACGCGTAGTTTGGGCGGTTCAGCTGTAAGCCCGGTCAGCGAGAAGCGCCATAGTCAACATTCCGCAGCGGTCAGGGCCCCGCCCTTGCGTGCGCCCGCTCGGCCAGGTCCTGCCGGATCGGGCGCCGGCCGTCCTCACCGACCGCCGGCCGGTACAGCTTCGCGGAGCCGATGTTCTTCAGCCTGGGCATCAGCTTGAAGTCCAGCATGTGCGCGAAGGCGAACCCGACGATGGACGCGCCGTGCATGTCGATGTACCGCCGGTCGACGACCATCTCGGTGCAGTGCCGCAGCACCCCCTCGGCCACCGGATCGGCCCTCCCAGCGGCCGAACCGCCCGCGTCCACGAGCATCTCGCGGGACGGCTCCTACTTGCTCGGCGTCGAGCTCGGGCTGAAGGGCAAGAACGACCTGCGCATCGTCAGCGGCACCGCGACCTCGCCGGTCTTCAACGTGACAGTCCGCTGAGACGCGCCGCCACCGCGGCAGAGGTGGGCTGTCGGCACCGGGGTGGTCTCACCTGTCCCGGTGCCCGCGCCGGATGGAATCGTCGGCGTGCGCTGGTGGTGCGGGCGGAGTTGACACCGCCGATCGTGTCGATGACCTGGCGACCCAGATCGAGAGCGGAGTCGATGTCGCCGAGGCGAGGTGGCCCCAGGCCTGCCGGACCTGGTAGATCACGGTGCTGCGCACCTCGCGGTCCCTGTTGTGGGGTCTTCGTGGGTGAAGGCCGCGCGGAAGTTCTCCCGGGCGCGCGGAGAACGTGACGAAGCCCTTCCCCCGGTGGAGGGAAGGGCTTCGTGAGCGAGCGCTGGGCAGGCCTTGCACCTGCATTTCCCCGCAGGAAGCGGGGCGTCTTTCCTTGGACCACCAACGCAGAGTCGGTCGCCTTCAGTTGCGGCGAACTTCCAAGATCAACTATAGCGCATGCGGCCGTCGGCCGACCCCAGGCCGTCACGAAGGCGGTTGAGCGGCAGACCCGTGCGATGCGCGCGCTCAGTGCCAAGGCACGCGTGCCACCATCACATGCGCGTTTGGGTCACACAACGGTGAAGTCGGCCGCCTTGGTGTCCAACGTCGTGGTGCCGTCTTCGGCGCCGGCCAGGACGGCGACGTGCCAGACACCACGTGGGGACGCCTTGGCTTCGGCGCGGCTGACGGTGACCGCGTAGGTGCAGCGCACGGTGTCCTCACCGAAGGGCTTGCAGACGGCCGATTCCACGGCCGCCATGTCCTCGGTGGTCAGCCCCTGCTCGGCGAAGGAAGAGTTCGCCGGCCAGGCCAGGACCTTCACGTCTTTGACGCCAGAGGACGCCGTGACGTCAGTGGTGAAGGCCAACGAGCCGTCACGGTCGCCGTCGGGGGCAGCGTAGCGGGCAGTGCTGTGCGTCAGAGAGGGAGGCTGCTCCCCGGCGGGGGCGAGGGCGAAGGCCCCGGCACCTCCGAGGACGACGACACCGGCGGCCACGGACAGAACGATACGTCGGGGCATGAGAGGTTCTCCATAATCGTCTCAGCTGGACCAAACCGGCGCTGTCGGCTGCGCCGCTGCACCGATCATCGCCGCGCAGGGTGCACCGGGCATGAGTACAAGCGCTCAACCCAGCCTGAGTAGAGCGGTCGGGCCGACTGGTCGTGGCAGCCACCCGAGCCGCGGCCCACATCGCTCGAGTGCGCACAGAGGTCCGCCCGGAGGGAAGGTCGTGAAGAGGGACCGGTCAGTCCCCTCTCCTTCGGCGTCGGGTTCAGCCTGAGCCCGAGGGGCTGCTGTGCCGCTATATGCCTCACAGGGCATCCCGTGGCGCACCAGGCATGTTCTCCCCCACCTGGCACGGCTGGATCGCGCCCTACCCGCACCAATGGCGCGTCCGGACCCTGTGAAGCATGGGGGACACCGGAAACACCACACCAGGCTCGGACAGTACCGACAACGCATTCCACGCCCTCCTCGAAGGCGCCACCGCCCCACGGCCGCCCGCCTCACCCGACTGCCCGTTCTGCGACCTCCGCCAAGACCGCTACGCCACCCACTACGAAGGCCACTGGGTTCTCCTCGAACCCCGCATCACCGTCCCCGCCCACACCGTGCCCCCGCGTCGGCGCTGGATCATCACCTCGGACGGGGCCGCGATGAACCTCTGGGACGCCGAACCCCTCCCCGGCACCCGGTGCCGGATCGCGCACCGCACCGTCTGCCCCTACCTCCAGCCCGAAGACCCCTGGCCCTGGATCACCGCGCTTCGACAGGAGAATGAACGACGTGCGCAGCGCCTGTTCAACTTGCCTGATGACTGGGACCTCCCCGACACCGGGTGACCGCCGGACCAGCCGGTACCTTGTGCCGCGGCTGGGTTCGTTCATCACCGGTGATGCGTTCTTCACCCCGGCCCCCGTGCCCCGGATCAGTGCTCTGGCCCGGGCCACAGCCGTGTCTCCACCCACCAGGCAGCCCGGTGCGGCAACCTGTGCGCATGACTGATGTCTTTGAGCACACACCGCAGGTCTGGAACGCTGCGCAGCTTCGCGACGCACTGAAAGACCTTCCTGACGACGCACCCATCCATATCGGCGTAGCAGGAGACCCAGGTGACTTTGACGGGTACCGCGGCTTCGTCCTCGTAGACGCGCATCAGGTCGAGAACTGGTGGCCGGCCACCGCCACCACACCGGAACGCACCGAGACAGAGAAGGCGCTGACACTGTTCGCCGACTGGGAGCCGGGCGCGTACGACCTGCTCGACTGAGCAGGCGGGCCTTGACCCGGGATCTTGGACACCCGACACACTTGGATCTTGGTGGTCCAGGAGAACGGATGTCCCGTGGTCATGAAGCACTATCCGCCGGAGTTCAAGGCGGAAGCGGTCCGCCTGGCAGGGCGGGCGATCGCGGATCACATGCGAATCGATCTCGTCACCGACGCCCTGGCCGCCGCCGAGCGCACCCGAGGCAGCCTCGCCGGGGCGGTCATGCACACCGATCACGGCTCACAGGGCGAATTCAATCGGTCGTCGCAACGCCTCGTCCTTGGAGGTGTTGATGGGCAGGCCAGCAGGGTGGATGGCGGCGTTGACTGGACGGTCGCCG
>NZ_JBHVFF010000287.1:0-11160 GCF_042801895.1 Streptomyces sp. NPDC057543
ACTCGGTATCGGAGCAGCCGGAAGCCGCGGTTTCCGGGCATCGCGGCTCTGATCAGTCCATGGCAACGGGCCGGCATCGGAAGATCACCGTCGCCACGCCTTCCACGGTGCGGACGAACCGGCAGCCGACGGCCGCCGCGGTGGCCCAGCCTCCCGCGACCACGACCACGAGCACGGCGCGGCACGCCGCACCCGAGTCGCCCAAGGTGACGCACGTCGACAACGCCGCCGCAGCAGCCCCGGCCCCCGCCCCGGCCGCAGTCCCCGAGACGACCGAGCCCGCTTCCACCGAGCGGACCGGCGCGGACACATCGACTGCGAACCCCTTGCCGGAAACGTCGGCGGCCGAGCCGGCACCGCGGAAGCAGCTGTGCCTGCTCGTCCTGTGCGTCGGCTGATTGCCCCGTTCGTCGTCGCACGTCGGCGTCTGCTCGCCCTGACGGAATCGCGCACCGCCCGTCCGCGCCTGTGCGGCCGGGCGGTGCCGGCGCACGTTACGAGCACAACCGGTGGCGCGAACCGCATACGTCGCGAACGCGGCCGGTGGCGCGAACTACACACGCCGCGAACGCAACCGGTGGCGCGAACTGCGCACCGTGCGGGGGATCTCCACGGGCCGTCAGGCGTGCCGGATGTGAATATTCCGCGTCAAGAGTGCAACTGGCGTGTCGGTCTTGACATTTACCAGACAGGCCGATGGTAAGATCAACTTACTTCCAGTGGGCTGATGGCGTATGGGGGCATTCCGGAAGGGATGAATTCCTCGGCCCCACTTTCGGAGGGGCCTTCCCTGCGTGACCCATGCCGTGGCTCAATGAGCCCGGCTTGCACAGCACATGAGGAAGCGTCAAGCCGTTTCCCAGCCATGGCACTTGAAGTGAGTCTCATGACATTTGCACAGGGCCTGCTCCTCTGGGCGCTGGTTGTCGTAGCACTGGTAGCTGTCGGTGCCGTCCTGCGGGCTCGCAAGACCAATATCGGGCTTCGCAGACAGAACTCCCGGCTACGGGAGGAGCGGGACGTGCTGCAACGGCAGCGGGACGAGGTCCACGTCGCCCACACCGGTCTGCTGCACCGGCAGGCCGCTGAAATGGCCGAGGTCCGCAAGGACGCCGAAGAGGAGACCAAGGCCGTCCTCAAGGCGGCCGTGCGCACCCTTCAGGGGCTCGCGGACGAGCAGCAGGTGGTCGTCGAGAACGCTCAGAAGAAGTACGGCGACGACCCCAACATGCTCGCCGACCTGATGGCCATCGACCACGCCAACAGCCAGTTCGGCCGCCGGGCGCAGGGCATCGCGGTGCTGTGCGGCGGCTGGCTCGGACGCCGGGAGACCGTCGCGTCCGTTTTCGACGTGGCCCGCAGCGCCCAGGGCCGTATCCGGCAGTTCGACCGGGTCCGGGTCAACGGGCAGGTCAACTTCTCCGTCGTCGCCAAGGCCGTGGAGCCCGTCGCGGTGGTCCTCGCCGAGCTGCTCGCCAACGCCACCAACTACTCCGCCCCCGGCACTCCGGTGGAGATCAACATCCAGGCCGTCCCGAAGGGCGTCTGCCTCATCGTCGACGACGCGGGCCTCGGCATGGGCCAGGAGGAGAAGGACCGCGCCGCGGCTCTCCTCGCGCCTCAGGCCGCGATCAGCGTCTCCAGCCTGGGTATTCCCCCACAGTTCGGATTCGCCGTCTCCGGCGTGCTGGCCGCCCGCTACGGGTTCAAGGTCTCGGTGGACTCCGTATCCCCTTATGGAGGCGTACGCGCGGTGGTTCTCCTGCCCGACGAGCTTCTCACCGGCGATGCGCCCGCGCCCCCGGCCGCCGTCGCGGCCCCCGCGGCCGCCGGTTACCGCGACGCGGACGTGGCGGCGCTTCCGTACCGCCAGGCGCCCGCGCCGGCTCCGACCCCGCTGTTCCCCCCGGCCGCACAGTCGGCCCCCGCTTCGCAGCCCGCGGCGTCCTTCACCACCGCCGGCGGCCTGCCCAAGCGTCGTCGCAAGAGTCCGGTGTCCGTGGTGCCGTCGGCCGAACCCGGGCCGGTGCGCAGCAACGAGGAGACTGCCTCCCGCCTGGGCGCGTTCCAGCGCGGAACCCGGTCCGGACGTGACACGACGACGATGGAAGGACCCGAGATCCAGTGAACCCCGATCTGTCCTGGGTGCTCAACGATGTGCTCCAGGTACCCGGAGCGCGGCACGCGATCCTCGTCTCCGCCGACGGCCTGCTCCTGGCCAACTCCAGCCAGATCGGCCGGGACGACGCGGAGACCGTGGCAGCGGCGATGAGCTCCATGCAGTCGCTGAGCCGGGCCGTCGCCCCCTTCATCGGCGCCCAGACCCCCGGTCGCTGGCGGCAGACCCTCCTTGAGTACGAGCACGGCTGGATCTTCCTGATCGCCGCGGGCACCGGCGCCTACCTGGCGGCGGCCGCCGCGGCCGACGTGGACATGGAGGCCATGTCCTTCCGTATGCAGCAGCAGGTCACCGCGCTGGGGAAGGCGATGACCACGCCGCTCCGCCAGAACGCCGGAAGCGAAGCATGACGACGCCGGGCGGGGAGCAGGCGGTCAGCAGCGGGTTCGTCCGGTCCTACGTCATCACCGGCGGTCGTGGCCTGCCCGACGCGGAGGGCCTCTCCCTCGTCACCCTGGTCGTGATCGCCCCCGACCGCCAGCGGCCCCCGAACCCGAGCCCCGAGGTCCGGGCGATCTGGGACCTGTGTTCCGGCGGCTATCTGTCGGTGGCCGAGGTCGCGGGCCATCTGGAGCTGCCCGTCGGAGTGGCGCGGCTGCTGCTGAACGATTTAACGGAACAAGGACACCTGATACGCCGCAAGGCGCCACCGCCGGCTCAGCTCGTTGACAGGAAGATCCTCGAAGAGGTGTTGCATGGACTCCACGTCCGGTTCGGCTGAGAGCATCTATGTGTCGGACGCGATACAGCGTGCGGCGAAGATCCTCGTCGTCGGACACTTCGCCGTGGGCAAGACGACGCTCATCGGCACCCTCTCCGAGATCACTCCGCTGCGCACCGAGGAGCGGATGACGCAGGCCGGCGAGCACATCGACGATCTGCGCGGCGCGCCCGACAAGGTGACCACGACGGTCGCGCTCGACTTCGGCCGTCTGACCCTGAGCGACGAGCTGGTGCTGTACCTGTTCGGTACGCCGGGCCAGCAGCGCTTCGTCGAGCTGTGGGAGGACATGGCGCGGGGTTCGCTCGGTGCGCTGCTCCTCGTCGATCCGGCCCGTCTCGCCGACACCTTCCCGGTGATCGACCTGGTCGAGACGTACGGGCTGGAGTACGCGGTCGCGGTCAACAGCTTCGACCCGTACTCCCGCCATGCCGAGGAGGAGTTGCGCGAGGCGCTCGACCTGCTGCCGGACACCCCGGTCGTGTACTGCGACGCCCGGGACGAGAAGTCGTCCGCGCAGGCCCTGATCACCCTGGTCCAGCACCTGCTCGCCCGGGTGGCCTGACTCTGCTCCGCCCGCCGTCTTCCGGTACGGGTGGCCCGACCCATATTCTCCGGCCGCCGGTACGCACGTAAAGGGTCGCCCGATCCCCGTTCCCCGTCCGCGGTACGAACGGGGAGGGCGACCCGATCCCCGTTCTCCGTCCGCCGTCCGGGTCCTGCGAGGCCCGCGATCACACCGAGGAATCACACATGGACTCGTCTCCGGGAGCCACCCCGTACAGTGCCCCCAGCGGGTGCCCGATGCACGGTGAGCGGCAGACGTCGCTCTACGGGCCGGAGTTCGCGTCCGATCCGCAGCGTGTGTACGACGAGTTCCGGGCGCACGGGCTCGCCGCTCCGATCGAGCTGGCCCCCGGCGTGGAGGCCACCCTCATCGTGCAGCACGAGGCCGCGCTCCGGGTCCTGCAGAACCCCTCCTACTTCGCCCGGGACTCGCGGCGGTGGGCGGCACTGCGGGAGGGACGCGTACCGCTCGACAGTCCGGTGGTGCCCATGATGGCGTACCGGCCCAACTGCCTGTTCACGGACGGCACCGAGCACCTGCGGCTGCGCAAGGCGGTCACCGAGAGCCTCGGCCGGCTCAACACCACCCGGCTCAGCCGGGACGTCGAGCGCATCGCCGACTACCTCATCGACCAGTTCATCGAACGCGGCTCCGCCGACCTGCTGGGCGACTACGCCAAGCTGCTGCCGCTGCTGCTGTTCAACCAGCTCTTCGGTTGCCCCGGCGAGATCGGTGACCGGCTGACCCGCAGCATGTCCGCGATCTTCGACGGCGAGGACGTGCTGCGGGCCAACGCCGAGCTGACCGAGTGCCTGATGGAACTCGTCGCGCTCAAGCGGCGCCAGCCCGGGGAGGACATCACCTCCTGGCTCATCCAGCACCCGGCGGGCCTGCGGGACGAGGAGCTCAAGGACCAGCTCGTCATGCTGATGGGCGCGGGCATCGAGCCGGAACGCAACCTCATAGCCAACGCGCTGCTTCTCCTGCTGTCCGAGGACACCGGGAATTCGCAGCGGCGAGGTACCGGACTGCTGGTCGAGGACGCCCTCGACGACGTGCTGTGGAACAACCCGCCGATCGCCAACTACGCGACGCACTACCCGGTCCAGGACATCGACCTCGGCGGCGTGACGCTGAAGGCGGACACCCCCGTACTGATCAGTTTCGCCGCCGCGAACAGCGATCCCGCGCTCACCGATGCCCGCCAGACCCTGAGCAAGGGCGCCCACCTGGCCTGGGGCGCGGGTCCGCACGTCTGCCCGGCGAAGTCCCCCGCGCAGCTCATCGCCCTCACCGCGATCGAGAAGATCCTCAACTCCGTACCGGACCTCACCCTCGCCGTTCCGGCTTCCAGTGTCGAATGGCGGCCGGGACCGTTCCACCGGGCCCTGGTGTCCCTGCCGGTCCGGTTCAGCCCGAGTCCGGCCCGCAAGGCGGCGAAGGCGGCGAACGTGGCGTCCCAGTCGGCCGTTTCGTCTCGTACCGCCCCCCTCGAGGAGGTTCCCGCCGCGCGTTACGACCAGACGGAGCCGCAGAAGAAGACGAAGGGCTGGTGGAGTTCCTTCCTGGACGTGTTCCGCGTGTGACGCCGTCCGGTGACCGGAATTCGGACGGCATGTGCGCATAACTCACGTGGAGAACAAGGCAAGTTGACGGCAGATCGGCATATGACAAGGGGTCAGCGACACATTTGCCTGTGACACGGGCAACAAAGATCGACGCTTGGCAGCGATATGCGGAGGGGTAGGTTCTGGCCGTAACCATGGGCCCAAGGCAAGGAACTCTGCGTGAGCGCTATATGTGGCACCGACCGGCCTGCCGTCGACCGTCGTGCCCTCATCTCCCTCCTGAGACGTCTCAAATCGCCGGAGGGACAGGCTGATCCCTACCCCCTTCTGGGGGAGCTGAGGACCATGGGAGACGTCGTACGCGCTCCTTGGGGCGCGTACTTCGTCACCGGTTTCGACGCGTGCAGCGAGGTGCTTCGCGGTCGCAACTGGCTGGCACCGGACTTCGCCTGGCAGGAGCGCCAGGAGGACGCCAGACAGTGGGACGCCATCGCCACCCAGGAGATGACCAAGACGCTCGCGCGGCTCAACGCGCCCGAGCACACCTGCCAGCGCCGCAGCCTCGGCAACCTCTTCGACCGCTCCACCATCCAGCGGCTGACCCCGCAGATCGAGGAGCACGTCACCCGCCTTCTCGACGAGCTCGCCGAGAAACTGCGCTGGGGCGAGGCCGACTTCGTCAGTACGGTGAGCGAGCAGCTCCCGATGAGCACCATCGGCACCTGGCTGGGCATCCCGCCCGAGGACTACGCCCACATCCTGGAGATCACCCACAACCAGGTGCACGCCCAGGAGCTGCTGCCCACCAAGAGTGAACTCGCCGTATCCGAAGAAGCGACCCTGCATCTACGCGCGTACTTCACCGAGATGGTGAAGCAGCGCCGCGCGAACCCCGGCAACGATGTCGTGACCGGCTGGATCCATACCTGGGACGCGATGGCGTCCGACCGCGAGGCGGCGGACGAAATCCTCTACCGCCTCACCATGTTCGTCACCATCGCCTCACTGGAGACCACCGCGACGTTGCTGTCGGCCATGGTGGGCCTGCTGCTGGCGGAGCCCGGTCGGTGGGAGTGGCTCCGGGAGAATCCCGGATACATCGACGCGGCAGTCGACGAGGTTCTCCGGTACGACCCGCCGATCCAGATCAACACGCGGGTCGCCGCCGACGACACGGTCCTGGCGGGCGTGCCGATCGCGAAGGACACCATGGTCCACGTCGTGTTCGGCGCCGCCAACCACGATCCCCGGCGCAACGAGGACCCGGACGCCTTCGACATCACGCGCACCGGCACCAACCTCACCTTCGGGGGTGGTGTGCACTACTGTCTGGGCGCGGCTCTCGCTCGTCTGGAGGCACGTACGCTCCTGACCCAGCTCCTGAAACGTTTCCCCACCCTGCGCGCCGTGACGGCGCCCAGCTATGCGTCCCGTCTGGTCTTCAGGCGTGTGACCTCGATGAATGTAGCGATATGAAGTTTTCTCTCACCGAGTACCTGTCGCCGTACCGGGCGGCACCGAGCCCCATACGCACCGCGCGGGAGGACGGCATCCTGCGCGTGGAGCTGAACAGCCCCGACACCGGCAACGCGGTCACCGAGGCGATGCTGGACGATCTGCTGGCGATCCTGACCCTGCCCGACCCCGATGTCCGGGTGGTGGTGCTCAGCGGAGCCGGCGAGCACTTCTCGCTGGGCGGGGACCGCAACGAGTTCGTCGACTGGCTCGACGAGGACCCCACCGGGCGGGGCATCCGCATCGCGGCCGAGAAGGGCCGCCGCGTCTGCGAGGCGATCACCACCAGCCAGGCGGTCACCATCGCCAGGGTCCAGGGCAAGGCGATCGGCGCGGGCATGGCACTGGCCCTCGCCTGTGATCTGCGCGTCGGCGCCGACACCGCCGGATTCCGGCTGCCGGAACTGGCACTCGGCCTGCCCACCGCCTGGGGCGGAATGCTGCCGCGCCTGCTCCATGAGGTCGGCGCCGCCCGGGTTCGCGAACTGATTCTGACCGGGCGCCCCTTCAAGGCGGCGGAGGCGTACGAACTGTCGGTCCTTCAGCGCGTCGTGCCCGAGGACGAGCTCGACGCGGCGGTCGACGCGTGGGCCAAGCCCATCGTGCGCCGGCCCGAGGCGGCCCTGCGCGTCACGAAGGCGCTGCTCAACTCGTACGCCGCGTCGACGCGGCTGGCCGATCCGTCGGTCCTGGACGCGGAACTGATGGCCACCGTCGCGGCCGCGACCCGCCGGACCCGCCATGCCGGGGGGACGGGCGCGGAGACCGTACCCGTGCGTTAGCCCTCGGCGAGGCCGAGGAGGCCGGCGAGGCGGTCGAGGACGTGGTGGGTGCCGGGGTGGTACTGGGCGTGGACGAGGACGCGGTACGCGTGCGAGGCCGGACCGTCCGCCCCGCCCCGTCGACGCCGGAGCCGGGGGGTGCGCAACCGGCCGGTGACATCGGCGGCAGAGCTTTTTGCCACTCAAAACACTGATGAGTAGCCGCCACTTGGACGGCATGGTGATGTCTGTCCGTCTTGGCGCAGGTATGCGCGCGCTACGTTCCTCGGCATGCGCCCCGCCAGGCACTCCCGCCCACCCGTCGGTTGTACGGACCCGGGCAGTGCTTCCGCTTGCTGCCCGTTGCCGGAAGCCGTTGCGGGAACGACGACCGCAAGGCGCCGTCGATGCCGGCTGTACGGGGGCGCCCCGCGACTATCGAGCGAGGTCACGCATGAGGAAGCACCGCAGGAAGACGTCCTACCGGAAGATCACCGTCGCCGTCGTCGCGGTGGGGGCCGTGGGCGTGCCCTCCGCCGCCATGGCCTCCTACACCCCCCAGGACAAGCCGGCTGTTGCGGCGGGGTGGCCCCACACCGCACAGGGGAGCGTCCCGAAGCCCGTCGCACCCGTGAGCGTTCAGAAGCCCACGGCTCCGGCGTCCCGTGCCGCCGCCCGCGTACTGAAGCTCGTCAATCGCGCACGCGCCGAGGCCGGGTGCTCGCCGCTGACCAAGAACGCGAAGCTGACGAAGGCGGCCCGGGCCCACAGTGCGGACATGGCGTTCCACCGCAACATGTCCCACATGAGCTCCGACGGATCGGCCGCGAGGGACCGCATCACGGGCTCCGGTTACGACTGGAGGGCGTACGGCGAGAACGTCGCCCACGGCTACGCCACCCCCGAGGACGTCGTGGCGGGCTGGATGCACAGCCCCGGGCACAGGCGCAACATCCTCGACTGTTCGTTCAAGGAGATCGGCGTGGGCGTCGCCCAGCCCGGCAACTACTGGACGCAGGACTTCGGAGCGGCCCGGTGAACACCCGCTCGGTCTCAGCCGGGTGAGGACCGCGTGGGTCGGTACGTTCCCGGTTCGGGAAGAGCGTCAGCATCAGCCTCCGCCGCGCAGCCGCCGCATCGCTGTCAGGCAGCCTCAGGGACGAGATTCGTCAAGCCGGGCGGATGGCGACGACGGACCGGCGTACGTACCGGGCTCCCCGACCGCCACGAGTTCCCCTTCCCCCTCACCCGCACCTCGGCAGCCGCACGAGTGCCGGGTCTCCGCGAGGTTCGCCTCGATGGAGTCCAGGGCCCGGCGAGCGGCGTCGATCTGCGCCCGGAGCGCCTCGGCGGTTTCGGCGGGAGGCAGCCGGGGTCCCGGGGGCGTCGCGTCCCGCGCGCTTTCCTCCAGCTCGCGTTCCTTCTCCAACTCACGTGCCTCTTCGAGGGAGTTGATGACGACGCCGATGAGGAGATTGACGAGCAGGAAGGAACCGAGCAGGACGAACGAGGCGAAGTAGAGGATCGTCCAGCGGGAGATCTCCAGGGCCGCGCGGACCGCGTCCCCGAGGCCGTCGAGGGTGATGAGGAGGAAGAGGGTGAGCGCGGCGCGGCCGAGCGAGCCGAAGCGCTCGGGATTGTCACCGGCGAAGAAGACCCAGCCGACCATGGCGTACACGTAGAGCAGGAGCGCCCCGACGAGCAGAAAGCTCAACGTGCCGGGGAGGCTCTTGCCCACCGCGACGATCACGATGCGCAACTGGGGCAGGAACCTCGCGGCGCGCAGCACCCGGGCCAGCCGCAGGAGCCGGAGCACCGTCGCGTTCTCGCGGGCGAACGGCAGGAAGGCCAGGGCGACGACGAGTACGTCGAACACGTTCCAGGGGTCGCGGAAGAAGTCCCGGGGCCGGTCGGCGTGGGCGGCGGCACGGAGCAGGATCTCCGCGGTGAACGCGGTGAGAAAGGCGTGCTCCGCGCCCTTGAGGACGTCGTGCCACTGCTGCACGACGCCGCTGTACGTCTCGACTCCCAGCAGCGCCGCGTTGGTCACGATGAGGCAGAACACGGTGCCGGCGAAGGCCGAGGAGTCCACGACGCGACGGCTGCGTACGGCGATCTCACGCCGTAAGTGGGCGGCGACCTGTTCGGACATGGTGTGATTCGTTTCCTCGCAGAAGTGCGGTCCCCCACGGACCGGTTGCCGCTCGTTGTCACTCGCCGGCAGAAGTGGATCTTAAAGGGCGTCGGCACGGGCCACGCACCGGACGCCGAGGACGGGCCGGTCGCGGTGGCGCCCGAGCGGTCTTCGCCTGCTCCTCCCGGCGCGCGTGGGGCGTCGGAGGGCTCACTCACCCGTGTGCCCCACCTCGGCGCGGGGCTCAGCGCCTCCCGCGGTTGCCGGGGTACGGGGCTCGTACCGGTACGCCGTCGGTGTGGCGGCCCGCGTCCGGCGCGCGGGGAACCGGTGGGCTGGCTAGCGTGAAAGGCCGTACCACCCACCGAGCACGAGTACACGCGAGTACGAAGAAGGCGAAGGAGTCGACGTCATGGCTGTACAACCGGAGGGCACCCCGTGCTGGGCCGACGCGATGTTCCCCGATCTCGACGGCGCGAAGAGCTTCTACGGTGATGTGCTGGGCTGGACGTTCGGCGAGTCCTCGGCGGAGTTCGGCGACTACACGCAGGCGTACGCCAACGGCAAGGCGGTCGCCGCCGTCGTGCCCCCGATGCCCGGCCAGGAGGGACAGTCGGCCTGGTGTCTCTACTTGGCCTCGCCGGACGCCGCCGCCACCGCCGCGAAGATCCGTGAGAACGGCGGCGAGACGCTGATGGACCCCATGGAGGTCGGCGAGTTCGGCACGATGCTGCTGGCCCGCGACCCCAGCGGTGTCACCTTCGGTGTGTGGCAGGCGGGCGCCCATGAGGGCTTCGAGGCCCAGGGCGTGCCGGGTGCGTACTGCTGGGCCGAGGTCTTCACCCGGGAGCCCGAGAAGTCCGACGCGTTCTTCCCCGCCGTCTTCCCGTACACCGTGGTGAAGATGGAGGACGAGCACGTCGACTTCAGGATGTTCAACCTCGGCGACAAGACGGTCATGGGGCGGATGAGGATGGGCGACGAATTCCCGCCCGAGGTGCCGCCGTACATGAATGTGTACTTCACCGTCCCGGACTGCGACGCGGCCGTCGCGAAGGCCACCGAGCGCGGCGCGATCCTGCGGTTCGGCCCGATGACCATTCCTTTCGGCCGCTTCGCCGCACTGACGGACCCGCAGGGCGCGGCGTTCTCCGTGATCGACGTCAACACGACCCAGGGCGAGGCGCCCAAGACGTCCCCGGTGTCCTGACCGGTCCGGGACCACCCCTTCCGTGCCCCGGTTCACCCACCGGTCCGGGACCATGCGTCCGTGCCCCGGCTCACCCACCGGTCCGCGGCACCACCAGACCGGATTCGTACGCCGCGACCACCGCCTGGGTGCGGTCCCGCAGACCGAGTTTGTTCAGGATGCGGCTGACATGGGTCTTGACCGTCTCCTCGCTGACGCTCAGCCGGGCTGCGATCTCCGGATTGGACAGGCCCTCGGCGATCAGGCGCAGTACCTCCGTCTCACGCGGGGTGAGCGCGGTGAGCGGAGCGGTCGGCGCGGCCGGGGCCTCGCGGCGCATGCGGGCGAATTCGCCGATGAGGCGGCGGGTGACGGTGGGCGCGAGCAGGGCCTCGCCCGCGGCGACCACGCGCACCGCGTCGAACAGCCGCTCCGCGGTGACGTCCTTCAGCAGGAAGCCGCCCGCCCCGGCGGCCAGCGCGTCGTAGACGTGCTCGTCGAGATCGAACGTGGTGAGGATGAGGA
>NZ_JBHVFF010000288.1:0-11090 GCF_042801895.1 Streptomyces sp. NPDC057543
GGGCCGTGCCGGACGCCGAGCCCGCCCGCGCGCCCGCCCAGTCGCCGGTGACGGTCACGTCCCGGAGGTCGGCCGTCAGCTCGGAGATCTTGACCTTCCGGCTGCCGGCCGTCGTCTCGACGCCCGGCGCAGTTCTTCGCTGACGCGCCGGGCTTCGTCGAGTTGGTCCTCGAGGACGACGATGCGGCAGGCCGCCTCGACCGGGGTGCCCCGGTCGACGAGTTCGCGGGCGCGGGCGGCGACCTTCAACTGGTAGCGGGAGTAGCGGCGGTGCCCGCCCTCGGACCGCAGCGGAGTGATGAGGCGGGCTTCTCCGACGGCCCGCAGGAAGGCGGGAGTGGTGCCGAGCATTTCGGCGGCCCGTCCCATGGTGTAGGCGGGGTAGTGGTCGTCGTCGAGAGGGCCGAGGGGGGCGTCTGCGGTCATGTGCACCTCTGGTCGGGGAACGTGTCGCGGGCCCCGGCGCTGTACCGCACCAGGGCCCTGAGGGATTTGAACACCATCTGCCGGCTTACTACGGCGCCGGCCTGTCGTTTCCGCACTGTCTCCCGGCTGATGGGAGTGAGTGCGGGGATCGCGGATGCGTGACCGTGTGACCACCTTCCGTTCCGGGGTCTGCGGTACCCGGGCTGACTACGTCCTCGCTCGGGCGATCCTGATGGTGCTTGCCTCCTTCTTTTTCCTGGCTGATCCGTATGCGGGTCCTGGTACTGCCGACGGCACACGAGCCGCCGGCCCGGCGGTCTACGAGGGGTCCCTCAATCCTTGGAGCCCCGTCGTTCCGCTGCCGTGCCACACCCGCTTCCGTCGTGTGGGGTGCGGCCGTTCGTCTCTGCCGCACCGCACCGACTTTCTGGCTATGTGGAAGACAGTAACTCCAGAGATGGGGCATGTCTACTACGGCCATGACAGATTTTATATGAGGATAAGCGCCAGAAATGTGTGCAGGGCAGCGCATGTTTTGGGGCGGGTCGACCTCCGGTCAGCACTCCCGTGGTGGGCCCGTCTTTCCGAAGCTGTGACGAAAGCCGTCGGACTGGGCGGCCTCTCCGTGATGGAGTCCCGAATTTCCGGCAGGAGCGCGGTGGAGAGCGATGACAGCGGCGTCGTCGGCGAGATACCCGCCGGCGTGCGCCAGAAGGTCGCGGCGCAGGTGGCGCAGGAGTATCTCCGGAGAACTGTCGGTCCACCGGGCGGCCCGTTCGGCGAACGGGTAGAAGTCTCCCTCTCGGCCGCGTGCTTCTATGACGCCGTCGGTGTAGAGGAGAAGGGTGTCGCCGTCCTCGAAGGTGAACACGTCAACGGTGTAGCCCGTCTGCCCTGTGCCGCCGACCCCCAGTGGGGGTGCGGGGTGCAGAATCGGGACGGAGACGGAATGTCCTGGGCTGAGCAGCAGGGGGGCGGGGTGTCCGCAGCTGGTCATGCGGATGATGGGGTCGTGGTCGGGGATCTCCAGCAGGAGCGCGGTGACGAAGCGTTCCCCGGCCTCGCTTTCCGGCTCGAAGTCGGCCTGGTAGCGGCCGACACTCCGTTCGAGGGCGGCGGCGAGTGCGGGCAGGCTGGTGTGCTGGTGGGCGGCCTCGCGGAAGGCGCCGAGCAGGAGGGCGGCTTCTCCTATGGCGGCCAGGCCCTTGCCTCTCACATCGCCGATCATCACGTGGGTTCCGCCCCCGGTACGGGTGGCCGCGTACAGGTCGCCCCCGATCAGGGCCTCGTCCTCCGCGGCCAGGTACAGCGAGGCGACCCGCAGCGGCCCGATCCGGTCGGGGAGCGGCCAGAGCAGGACCTGCTGCGCGGCTTCGGCCACCGACCGTACCCGGGCGAGTTCCTGGCCGTGCCGCTCGCGTATCAGGCAGTAGAACACGACCAGCGCCGAGAGCACGGCGATGGCGGCAATCTGCACGAGCACGCTCCGGGAGGTCAGTTCGCCGAAGTGCAGACCGATGTACGCCTGAGCCGCCACGGCCAGGATTCCGATCACCCCGGTGGACAGCGGACCGGCGAATGAGGCGGTGATCGCGGGAGCGATGATCAGCAGCGGCCCCAGACGGATGTCCTTCGGCGCCAGAATTTCCACAACCGTGATCACGACGATGAGCGCAATGGGGAACACCAGCAGCGCATGGCCCGGCCGCCATGACTCCCGCAGACCCGCGATGCGTTCACTGAGACCCACGTCTTCCACAGTGCACTGCCCCCGGGCGGTGCACGAGTCGGGCCGGTGGCAGGAGGAGGCCGGATTCCACGAACCCGGCCAGGTCCTGAGGGACGGGGTCGCGGCGTTCGGCCGAGCAGCGTGCGCCCGTCAGGTCCGACTTCGCGCTCCGCCGACCGGCGTAACCGACGGATGCGGACCCGGATACTCCGGAAGGCCGTCATGGCCACGGCCGCCTTCCAACAGCGTGACTCTGCCGTGCTTCGATCGTTGAGTCGATCACGAAGGCGGACCGGAATCCTGAAGGTGCTACTCGTCGATCCGGGGACGTCGGCTGGACATGAGCGGGACGTCAGCAGGACGTGAACACCGGACGGGAGACTCATGAATGTCAGGAGGTCAGGGGTGGTCCGCCGCAGAAATCAGGCCTTGTCCCACCATCACATCGGGGGAATCTCCATGCGTATGATCCGCAACCGCAATGTCGTCCTCGGCGCCGCGGCCACTGCCGCCCTGGCCCTGGCACTGACCGCCTGCGGCGGTGAAGACAGCGACACGAAGGCCGCCGACCCGGCGAACGGCTCCACATCGGCCGCCTCCTCCCAGCCCGCCGACGGCACAAAAGCCGACGGCTCGGTGGCGAACACCGGGACCGCGAATGCCGCCACCGCGAGCAAGGGCACTGCCAAGGAGGGAACCGCGAAGGCGAGCGGCGGCAATACGGACACCGATAGCTACGCCTACACGCATCCGTGTGAGAGCCAGAAGCTGTCGGTGCACGTGACCCGCCGGGCCGGCGCGGCCACCCAGCGGGTGATCGAGGTGCGCAACCACGGCGTGAGCGCCTGCGGCCTGAGCCACTTCCCGCGGGTCAGCCTGGGCAACTCGCACGCCGCGGACCACAGCAAGGACGTCAAGCCGCTGATCCCCAGCGGTCACGGCGGCGCCCCTGCATACCCGGTCCGGGCCGGAAAGACCGCCTACGCGGTGATCGACCTCAACCCGCGCGGTGCGACCACGGGGACCGTGGCCGGGATCGACGAGCTGAATGTGCTGGCCGACGACGATCACATGTCCAACGCGGAAACGCACAACTTCCCGCTCGGCTCCGGCGCGAAGGTACTCAAGCCGAAGCTGGGCCTCTACCGGAGCACGATTGCCGACGCAGTGAGCTCCATGACGCAGGCGGACACCCAGTCCTGACCCGCCCGCACACCGCCGAACGGCCGGCCGCGACCTCCTTCGGCCCGGCTGAGTAGCGCAAGTGGTCCGAACGAGAGGCGCCTGTCGGGCAACAGCCCAGGTCAGGCGCCTCTTTTGTGTTCCGTGAAGAAGTCGGACCCGGGGCGTACCTGCACTCACCAGCGGAAACGACTGTCGCAATGGCGAGTTCCTTGTTCCTGGACCGCGAATGGTCCGGATTCTGGCGGGCCGCAACCCGTAGCCGTTCTGCCCAGCACGTAAAGCCTGGCGCTCCCAGGGGCGGGCTGTGGGGTGAGTGCTGGTTCCTAGCCGGGCAGGTGGTAAACGGCGAGAGCCGCAGTGTCGTCGTGGAGGCGGTTGTCGCTGTAGACGAGGAGATCGTGGTGGAGGCGGTCGAGAAGTTCCCGGGGTGGGAGGGGCCCCCAGGAGAGGACACGCTCGGGGAGGGGATAGAAGGCCCCCGTGGAGTCGCGCGCTTCGGTGACGCCGTCGGTGTAGAGCAGCAACTGGTCGCCGGGGCGGAAGGGGTACTCGTCGACGTGGTAGGCCTCCGTGAGGAGCATCCCGAGGTTGAGCGGTGGTGCCGGGTCGGCCGTCTCCAGCTCAGTGACCCCGTCGGAGCGGATGAGCAGGGGCGGGGGGTGGCCGCAGTTGACGATGCGGACCACGTGACGGCGAGGGATCTCCGCGATGATGGCAGTGACGAAGCGTTCGGCCATGTCGCTTCCGGCAAGGCGTGCGGCCCTGCGGTTCATGCTGGTCTCTACCCGGCGGACAACGGTGGCGAGGTCGGGTTCGTCGTGGGCGGCTTCGCGAAAGGCGCCTAGAAGGGTGGCGGCCGTTTCCACGGCAGGGAGGCCCTTCCCCCGGACGTCGCCGATGACGAGGCGGAGTCCGTACGTGGTGGGGACGGCCTCGTACAGGTCGCCGCCGATGCGTGCTTCCGCGTCGGCGGACAGGTAGAGAGTCTCCACCTGAATGGGGCCGATGCGGTGAGGGACCGGGCTGAGCAGGACACGCTGCGCGATCTCGGCCACGAAACGCACGGTGGCGAGGGTGCGCTCCCGGCGCACGCGGTGGGCAGCCAGGAGTGTGCCGAGAGCGCCGACCAGAGCGGTGCACAGGTAGGCGGTCACGTAGTGGCGATCCCACACGTAGCTCACCGGGCGGCCCGCGCAGCACGGGGTGCCGGCCAGGACGCCTTCGAAGACGATCGCGAATACGGTGACGGCAGCGACGGCAGCGGGGCCGTGGGCGAAGGCGGCGATCACCGGGAGGGCGATGAGCAGGAAACTCACGGGCCACTGCACGGGCGTGATGGGTTCGATCACCAGGATGCCCGCGACGTAGAAAGCAGGCAGCCAGCGCATCCATGCGGGCGCGGCAGGTACCAGCGGGCCCCCTTCACCAGGCCGCGCCGTCCAGTCGCTCGCCGCCCGGGGACGGCCTGGCCACCTCACTGCTGTCGCCGGCGCGGAGCGAGCGCGGACGCTGCCCCGTCGGAGCACGGAGCGACCGTGTGACCCGCACGCGGACGGCGCTCCCGGCGGGCCCGCTCACAGAGCCTGTACACACGGAACTCCTGACACAAGACGTGGTCAAGACGTCCATCCTGCTGCGCCGCAAGGTTTCGGGCCGGGCATTGCTCCAGCCAATGGCATGTCAGTACCGGTGCGGCCGGCGAACAACGACGACGTCCCGTCCTGACGCCCGCTTCACCGTCGCGCGCGACCACGCTGGGGCGCTTCGGGTGCTGCGCTCGGACACGGACGCAGCGTTCCGCGGCGCGAGGACATCGCTCATGGCGACCGTCGAGGCCGCCTTCCAGGCGTTGACCGCAAGTTTGACGGCGCTGCCCTCGACCCCGGTTCCGACGTGGAGCACGGACGAGCCACGGTCGCGAACAACCCGGTTCTTTTCCTGACGAGGGGAAGGGCGCCCTTCACGCGTATGAAGTGGACTGTCGGCTGCCGAACTTCCGCCGGTGGCGCCGAAGCCTCCGGGAGGGGTGCGCTGACCTGGGATGATGCACTTGCCCAAGAAGGCTGTGCACGGTGTGGGCCCGCTCCTCGGGTGGGCGGGACAACGCCGACGGGCGGCCGCGCCTCGTGATGGTTGCCCCGGAGCGGTGTACGGGACGACTCTGGAAGAGACACAGCCCGCGGCTCGGGGAACTCGGCCTCAGGCTGTGCGTACGGAGACTACGGAGAGGCGCCGACTGTGGACGGTCGGGAACCCACGGGGAAGCAGGCTGGCGCGAGTGGCCACTGGGCTGTGCCACACACCGCGGACATGCAGGTGGAGGCGTGGTCGCCGACGGTCGCGGGCTGCATCGGCGAGGCTGTGCGCGCGCTGGTGGAGGGTTTCGCCGACACGTCCGGGGCCGCAGTGGTCGGGGACCACGAATACGCGATTACCGCGGAATCCGATGAGGATCTGCTGGTGTCCGTCCTGGAGGAGGTCGTCTACCGGATGGATGCCGACGGCGAGATCCCGCTCGATGTGGAGGTGGGGGCGATCCGGTCGGCGGGGGACGGTCGGGGCCTGTCGGTCCGCTTCCGAATGGCCGACGCGGGCACCGTCGTCCCGGTCGGAGCGGTGCCGAAGGCCGTTTCGCTGTACGACCTGCAGCTGCGGTGCGGCCCTGGCGGCTGGACCTGCCGGGTGACCCTCGACGTCTGAGGGGGGCGGGGAAGGGACAGGATCATGGCGTTCACGGTGGCCCTGGCGGGCGACACCATGCTCGGGCGCAACGTCGCCGAGGAACTGCGCCGCTCGCCGGTGCCGGGGACGCTGGTCTCCACGGGGGTCAGGAAGGCGCTCGCGGAGGCGGATCTGTTCGTGCTCAATCTGGAGTGCTGTGTCTCCGACCGCGGGCACCGCTGGCCCGACCCGCGAAAAGCCTTCTTCTTCCGCGCGCCCTCCGACGCCGCGAAGGTGCTGGCCGAACTGGGGGTGGACTGCGTGACGCTCGCCAACAACCACGCCCTGGACTATGGGTTCGACGCCATGGCCGACACCCGAACCCTGCTGGTCGGGGCAGGCGTCCACACGGTCGGCGCCGGAGCGAACGCGCGCGCGGCCCGGGAGTTCGCGGTGCTGGAGGCGGGCGGTGTCCGGCTGGCGGTGGTGGGCGTCACGGACCACCCGGAGGAGTACGCGGCAGGGGAGAGCAGTCCCGGCGTGGCCTGGGCCGATCTCAACGCGGGCGTGCCCGGCTGGTTGACGGAGTCGGTGGGACGGGCCGCCGCGGAGGCGGATGTCGTGCTGGTCACCCCGCACTGGGGCCCCAACATGACCTCCCGGCCGCCGCGTCGCATCTCGGCCGCGGCCCCGGAGCTGCTTGCGGCGGGAGCGACGCTGGTCGCCGGGCACTCCGCCCACGTCTTCCACGGGATTGCCGACCGGATCCTCTACGACCTGGGTGACTTCGTCGACGACTACGCCGTGGATCCGGTCCTGCGAAACGACCTCGGGCTCCTCTTCCTGGTGACCCTGGACGGCCCGGATGCCGCGCACCTGGTACCTGCCCGGGTGAGGGCGGTGCCGCTGACCCTGGACTACTGCCACACCCGCCTGGCGCGTGACGAGGAGCGCGAGTGGATCCGCGACCGGCTCACCACCGCCTGCGCCGAGTTCGGCACTGCCGTCGTCGACCGGACCGGATGGCTGACGGTCGACTGGAGGTGAGGGACGTGGAGATCGCACTGCTGGAGAGCAGCTCGTACCGCTTCCGGATCGAGCAGCGGGAGCCGATGCGCGTACCCGGAGTCGTGTTCGCCTCGCGGGCGCTGCTGCCGCAGGCGGCGGGGGACAAGGCGCTGGAGCAGGTGGCGAACGTGGCGACGCTGCCCGGCATCGTCCGCGCCTCCTTCGCCATGCCCGACGTCCACTGGGGCTACGGCTTCCCGATCGGCGGGGTGGCCGCCACCGACATCTCCCACGGTGGGGTCATCTCGCCCGGCGGTGTGGGGTTCGACATCTCCTGCGGCGTACGGTTGCTGGCCGCCGGCATCGACCGCGAGGATCTCGACCACGACCGGACGCGGCGGCTGATGGACATCCTCGACAGGACCATCCCGCGCGGTATGGGGCGCGGCGGCCTGTGGAAGCTGTCGGGCGCCGGGGAGATGGACGAGCTGCTGGTCGGCGGCGCTCGGTACGCGGTCGAGCACGGCCACGGTGTGCCGCGCGACCTCACGCGCTGCGAGGACTACGGCGTCCTGGAGGGTGCGGCCCCGGGACAGGTGAGCGCACGCGCCGTCGAGCGCGGTCTCCACCAGGTGGGAAGCCTCGGCTCGGGCAACCATTTCCTGGAGGTCCAGGCGGTGGACCAGGTCTACGATCCGGCCACAGCAGCGGCCTTCGGGCTGCGGGTGGGCCAGGTGTGCGTCATGATCCACTGCGGCTCGCGCGGCCTGGGGCACCAGGTGTGCACCGACCACGTCCGCGTGATGGACCAGGAACTGCACCGGCACCGCATCCAGGTCCCGGACCGGCAGCTGGCCTGTACGCCGGTCGACTCGCCGCGGGGCCGCGCCTACCTCGGGGCGATGGCGGCGGCCGCCAACTACGGCCGTGCCAATCGCCAGTTGCTGTCGGAAGCCGCCCGTCATGCCTTCGCGACCGCTGCGGGAGTCGGTCTGGAGCTGGTCTACGACATCTCGCACAACACCGCCAAACTCGAGACCCACGAAGTGGACGGCGTGGCACGTCCACTGTGCGTCCACCGCAAGGGCGCGACGAGGGCGCTGCCGCCCGGCGACCCGAGCCTGCCCGAAGACCTCGTCCGGGCGGGCCAGCCGGTACTGGTGCCCGGGACGATGGGCACCGCCTCGTACGTGATGGTCGGCCTGCCCGGCAACGACGCGTTCCACTCCGCCTGCCACGGCGCCGGCCGCGTCTGGAGCCGCCACCATGCGCTGCGCATGGTCCGGGGCGAGCGGCTTCGCGGCGAGCTGGAGGCCCGGGGTATCGCCGTACGGCCGTCCTCATGGCGTGGTCTCGCCGAGGAGGCGCCGGAGGCGTACAAGGACGTCGACGCGGTCGCAGCGGCCACCGAGGGTGCCGGACTCGCACGGCTGGTTGCCCGTATGGTGCCGCTGGGAGTAGTCAAGGGATGAGCCGGTACGAAGCGCCGGAGATCGGTACAGCTTCCTTGGCGGGCCTCGCCCGTTCGGCCGATGTTCGCGACGAGCGGCGGCTTGGCGCGTTCGCGTGCGCTCGATCAGCCCGGGCCCCAGGTCCTCGCGGCCGGCTGCTTCGGCGCCGGACTCTCCGGCGGATGCGGTCGTCCGTCGCGGCGGCAGGCCCGATCCGGCGGGACCTCGCCTGCGTGCGGTGACCGTGCCCACGCTGTTCATCGACGGAGGCGAAGACGAGGAGGTACCGGCGCTCAACCGTCAGGCCCGGGCGCTGTCGTCGGTCACCCGGGTCGTCGCGCAGGACCAGGAAGTTGACCGTCGCGTGCCGCGCGGACGACTTCGCCCCCTCGGTCGGCGCGGAGCTGGGCGTTCGACCAAACGGAACGAGACCGTCTATACAACCGGCTTGTCTACGCGCATCATTGAGTTGCTTCGCTCGGACAACCATCCTCGGCCGGAACGCGGGCGTCCCCGCTTGATGTATCGGGTCGACGTTCGGTGAGAACTTGTCATGCACTCGTCATTCTCCGAGAAAGGCAACACGATGGCTTGCGGATCAACCAGCCTGTGGGCCGGTGAAACCAGCTGGTTCTGCTGTGGCAACGCCTGGGGGCCATGCTCCAGCGCCGGCGGCGGCGCCTGCGGCAACTGTCAGTCCAGCGCACGCCACGGCGCGTGGCCCAACGCCTCACAGGCCTGCTGGAACATCACCCGGCCCGACCTCTGTGGCGAGAACATACCCAGACGCGGCTGCGGTGCGGTGATGAACGTCAAGCACCAGTGCTCGGGCGCGACGGTGTGCATCACGATCACCGACTGCGGCCCGCGCACCAAGGACTGGTGCGGCGAGGCGACTTGCTGCAATGGCGCCTGTCGCACCAACCGTGTCCTCGACCTGACCCCGGCCGCCTTCTCGGCGATCGGCAACCTGAGCTCGGGCAAGCTGCCGGTCTACATCTACGAGTGAGGAGCACCGACATGACCGTACGACACGACCGGGCCGACGGGATGCGCCGCCGACGCTTCCTCACCAATGCCGCACTGGGGGGCGCGACCATCATCGGCGCGACCGCGCTCGGCGGCCTCGACGCCGAGGCCGCCTTCGCCGCGGAACCCTCGCTCGACCCCGCGATAGCCAAGTCCACCTTCGTGGAGGGCCGGATCACGGGCATCACCGGCAGCATCCTGGAGGTGGCCGGATCCAACGGCGGCCACTCCCGGGTCCAGATGACCAACGTCACCAGCGTGTGGAAGGTTCGCCCCACCACGGCCGAAGTGATCGACGTCGGCGACGGGCTCTACGCACGCGGCGTCAAGATGCCCGACGGCACCGTGGCCGCCGACGCGGTGTGGGTGAACATCGTGAATCTGGACACGCAGATCCGCGGCATCGCGAAGAACCGGCTGCACCTCGCCCACGGGCAGCACGAACTGGTCGGTCACGTCGCCCCGGACGCCAGCGCCTCCTACGCCGGCCGCGCACTGACGTCCGACCTGTCTCGGCTGCGCATCGGGCAGAGCGCCCAGGTGCTCGGTGCCTGGAGGCCGTCCGACAACTCCGTGGACGTGGTCCGCATCTCCGTCGGGCACTGATGCAGGCCCAGCGACACAGAGAGAGGAAGAGATGCTGTCACTGACAACGGGCCTCGCCCCGCTGGTCCTCGCGGGCCTGCTCGGGTGGACCGGAGCGGTCAAGGTGTTCGGCCGGGGCACTGCACAGCAGGCGCCGAAGACGGCGCTGGCCCGCATGCTGCGCAGCAGTGAGTGGGCCACGAGGGTGCTGCGCGCGACCGGCGCAGGTGAACTCCTGATCGCCGCAGGTCTGCTGATGACCCCGGCGAACCCGGTGCCGGGGGCCGCAGCCGCGGTCCTCGGAGCGGGCTTCCTCGGCTACCTCGGCTACGGCCGGACCGTGGCACCGGAGTCCTCCTGCGGTTGCTCGGCCAGCGAGGACACCCCCATCACCTGGCGGGCGTTCGCACGGGCGGCGGTCGTGGTCATCGGTGGGGCCACGGTGGCGGTGGCGCAGGGCACCTGGTGGTCGGCGATCTCCGAGCGGCCTGCTGGCGCCCTTGTCTTCCTGGCCGGGGCGGCGGCGGTACTGGTCGCCCTCTCGGCCGACCTCGACCGGTGGTGGCTGCTGCCGCTGCGCCGGACGAGGCTGCGCGTCTTCGGTCACCCGCTGCTCGGCACCGCCGGGAGGGACCAGGTGCCGGTCGCAGCGAGCGTCGAACTCCTGGAGAACTCCCTTGCCTGGCAGGCCGCCGCACCAGTGGTTCGGTCCGCCTTGCTGGACCACTGGGAGGACGACGGCTGGCGCATTCTCCAGTACTCGGGTGTGTACGGGGACCGGGAGAACGCGCGCCCGGTAGCGGTGCTGTTCGCACTCGACGCCACGGCCGGGCGCGACACCGGTGACGACCCGATCGTCCGTGTCAGTTATGTCGACGCGGACAGCGGGGAGACGGTGGCCGTGGACGAGCTCAACGCGGTGCCGTCGCGGAGGAGCCTGCCGATGGCGGGCTGACGCCACGGACGGATACCTCGGCCCGGTTCGGTCGCCCGCGCCACCTCGCGGTGGTGCGGGC
>NZ_JBHVFF010000289.1:0-11067 GCF_042801895.1 Streptomyces sp. NPDC057543
GGCGGAGGGGCGCTCGCATACTGGCTGTATTCGGGCGTTCCGACAACGCGGCGAGGTGCCGTAGCTGTCGTCGTGCGCCCGCCAGGGATTACGGGGCAGCCCTTAGGAGGGAGGGCGGGGTGCCGTCCTTGCTCCAGGAGATGACGCCGGGGTGGACGGTCGCCGCATGTCCTCGTGCCGGGCTGCCGGCCACTCGCGCGCGGGTGGCGACTTCGGTGGCCCCGAGCGGAGCCTTTGCGTTCACTCGTCCCGAAAACTCCCGGAGGACCAGCTCGCCGACAGGGAAGTCTGCCCCGAAGGCGTCGGAGTTAACGCGCGTGGTCGCGGTGGTCGTGACCCGGGGAGCGTTGTGCCAGGGCTTGGGCGCGTGTGAAGACCTCGTCCGTGGACACGGCGCTGAGGCCGGCGAGTACGTCCTCCAGGGCGCCCAGCCATAGTCGGTAGTAGCGGTATGGCTCGCCGTGCTCCCGTGAGGCTGTCCAGGCGGTGATCCGGGCGATCAGCACGGTCTGGAATTCCGGCCAGCTGAAGACGCCCGCCTCGTACAGGGTGACGGCCATGCCGAAGGCGCGGCTTTCCCACGGCTCGGCGAACACCAGCTCACCGTTGGAGCGGGGAGGTGCTGCCGGGCCCTCGGTGTCCAGCGGCATGCTCACGGTGTCGCCACCTTGGCTACGCCGACCATCGCATCCCTGGTGATCAGTGGCACGAGTTCTTCTTCCGTGAGGCGCTCGGTGCCGGGTGGGCGCTCGGGCAGTACGAGCCAGCGCACCTCGCTGGTGGAGTCCCGGACGATGATCTGCACATCGTCGTCGAGCGTGAGTCCCATCTCGGCCAGCACCGTGCGCGGCTCCCTGACCACGCGCGCGCGGTAGGCGGGGTCCTTGTACCAGCTCGGCGGCAGGCCGAGGACCGGCCAGGGGTAGCACGAGCACAGCGTGCACACCACGACATTGTGGGTGGTCGGGGTGTTCTCGACCACGACAATGTGCTCGCCCTGCTGTCCCGAGAAGCCGAGTTCCTTGATGGAGGCGGTGCCGTCTTCGAGCAGACGCCGCCGGTAGTCGGGGTCCGTCCATGCCCTGGCGACGACCTTGGCACCGTTCAGTGGACCCACGCTCGTCTCATAGCGGGTGATGATCGCGTCCATGGCCTTCGGGTCGATCAGTCCGCGCTCGGTGAGCAGTTGTTCGAGCGCCTCGGTGCGCAGCGCCACGGAAGGGTTCTCGTCGGAGCCGGTGGTCATGCGGTGGTCTCCAGATAGCTCTCGTACATGTCCACGGTGACGGTGAAGGGTTCGGCGTCGGCGCCCCATAGCTCGCGCGAGTCGAACCGCACCGAATAAACGTGTTGGGGATTCTCACCCATGAAGTGTGCATTGGTGTCCGGCAGCACATGGGCGGGTTGGATGATCTCGACGACTCCACTGTGTCCCCGGACGTAGCGCGGCAGTCGAGTGTGCCCGGGCACGGACGTGTTCCTGGCGCGTACACGCTCGCCTACGCCGAACGTCGGTGAGGTCTCCACGGACCGCAGTGAGCCCTCGGCGGTGGGTGCGTACCGGGGCAGGGCAGGTTTTGGGACCGGTGGCTCCTCCACGTGTTCGCCGTGCAGGTTGCGGGCGCGGGCCTCGACCGCACCGGGCGCCAGGACGGAGTGTTCGGTGAGCATCAGTTCTCCGGCGTTGAGCCATCGCCCGAAGTAACCGTCGTCCAGGTAGGCAGCACGGTCCAGGCGCTCCAATGCGTGCCGGAAGGCATCCGTGTTGACGCCGCCGCAGGCAACGCGGCTGGAGAGAATCGCCAGCGCGAATGCCTTGCGCTCCCAGTCCTGCGCAAAGACGCGCTCCTCGCGATCCGGTGGATGAACGCTTCCCCAGCCCTGAGTGCCTCCCATGTCGGCAATTCCATCCATGACATGGCCTCTCATTTACCACAAAAGAAGACAAGTCCATCTTATGTGGCCGATGTCTGTGGCGTCACGCCGTACCCGTACTGCAATCCGTTTACCAGGTCAGTGACGAGGCGGCTCGGCCCGGTCGTTGGGCCCGACGCAGCCGGTGCTCAGGCGGCGAGGGCGCGCCGCCCAGGGTGGGTTTGTCCTCGTGGCGCTGCAGCGGACGGCGGCGGCCCTTCCCGTGATCGCTCCGTGAGTCGGGCAGATCCGTGGTCCCCGATGGGGCAACGGGTGACATGGAATGCGAGGGCCCGCTCGGTCGTGTCGGCGGGCACGGTGTGGACGTACTCCCCGGCGCCGCTGTAGAAACCCGAGCCACCGTGCGCTGACCCAGACTTCTTCGTCGCCCAGGTCGACCTCATGTTTCACGCTGAGGCCGGAGACCTTCGCCGAGCTGGCGAACCCGGACGCCAGCACAGGAGGCGATGAGTCGCTGATCAACCCGATGCAGAAGCTGATGCTGCGCTGCGCGTGCTGCCGCAGGTGACGATCGGAAGGCTCGCCGGGCAGCTTCGCGGCGGCGGGAATGAGCTTGCCATGGCGCTCGACATGCGTTTCGCCGCCCGTGGGCAGATCTAGCACCCGAGTCGTCGAGCCGGCCTCCGGTGGCGCCTTCGGCGGCGGAGGGCCCCGTACGGCACGGTTCGCTTCGGCTCTGGTGGCGAAGAGCGGCCGGGGATGCACTCGGTCTTGATGACCATCCACGGGTTCTCCGCCAGGGCATTGTCGAACGAGTCGCCGACCGAGCCCATGGACGCCTGGATACCGGGCCTGACCAGGCGTGTTGTGAGCTTCACGGACGTGTATTGACCAGGTTCAACCAGTGGATGCAACACCGGCTTATACGATCGATAGTAGATGGTCGTTGAGGGCTTCGGCGGGTGTCTTCCAACCGAGGCTCTTGCGGGGGCGACTTCGCGGCTGGCCAGGGCATACTCCAGCGAGGTGAGGACCAGGTCGGCGTCCGCGCGGGCGGAGGTCTCCCAGGAGACCACCCGGCGGGAGAACGCGTCGCGGATCGCGGACAGCCACAACGGCCCCTCCCCGGTGGAGATCATGGTCAGGCCGGTAACCCACAGCCGGTTCGGCCCATTCGCGGTGAAGTCGCGTTGCACCAGGTCAGGGGCCAGATCGGCGTCCGGGGCACGGCGAGTGAAACCCGTGCCCCGGCGGGGGTTGATCCCGGCCAGGCCGGAGGTCACGGCCCGATGGAAGACCTCTCGGTCGACCCCGACTCCGGGTCACTGCTGCGAAAGGCACTCGCTTCCGGCAGTCCACTCGGCATCGTCTGCCACGCGCCGGCAACTCTCCTCGCGGCCCGCGATGCAAACGGCGAAACGCCGTTCGCGAACTATCGTGTAACGGGTTTCTGTAACGAAGAGGAGGCGGGCGTCGTTTTCGCCGATAAAGCAAAGTGGCTGCTGGAGGACGAGCTGAAGAAGCTGCCGCCGCAGTATTCGCGGGGTCCGGCCTGGAAGCCGTACACGGTCGTTGACCGCACTCTTTTCACAGGGCAGAATCCCGCTTCCTCGGGTCCACTCGCCAAAGAGATAGTCAAGGCTCTGTCCTGACCGGGAGGGATTTCAAATGCCCTCCACGACGGGAGTCAGTCATGTGTCAGGTTGCGTTCAACGGTGCAGCGGGCCACATGGTGGCCCTGCCGGCTCAACTCAGCCACCGGCCCGGCTTGGAGGGCCAGTCGAGGAAGGCGTGGGTGCCACCGGCGGAGTCGGTGCGGATCAGTGTCCGCCGGCCACGCAGCAGGTGTCTGGGGTCCGAGGCCAGGGATCAGGCACCGGACACACCGTCACCGACCATGGAGAGTGGATCGACTACGGCGTCGAACGTTCTTTCGTCGACGTGTCCGCTTGCCAGGGCAGCCTCTTTGAGGGTCTGGTTGTTGGCGAGCGCAGACTCGGCGATGTGCGCGGCGTTCTGGTAGCCGATGACGGGACTCAGCGCCGTGACCAGCATGAGGCTCTCGTTTACATATTGCGCGATCTTTGTTCGATTCAGCTCGGTGCCGTTGACGCAGAAGGTTCGGAACTTCTCCATCCCGTCGGCAAGGATGCGTGCCGAGTGCAAGAAATTCTTGATGATCACCGGGCGCATCGCGTTCAGTTCGAAGTTTCCCTGGCTTCCGGCGAACGCCACTGCAGAGTCGTTGCCGAGCACCTGGATCGCGATCATGACGATGGCTTCGCACTGGGTCGGGTTGACTTTGCCAGGCATGATCGAGGAGCCGGGTTCGTTCTGGGGAAGCAGTAGCTCGGCGAAGCCGGTGCGTGGGCCTGAGGCCAGCCATCGCATGTCGTTGGCGATCTTCATCACGGCAACGGCCAGTCCGCGCAGTGCTCCGTGTGCTCGCACCATGGGGTCCAGCGACCCCTGCGCCATGAACTTGTTTGCGGCGGTAACAAACGGCTTGCCGGTCAGTTCGGCGATCTGCGCCGCGACGTCACGGCTGAAGTTCTTCGGCGCGTTCAGTCCTGTTCCAACGGCCGTGCCGCCCAGGGCCAGCGAGAGCAGCTCCTTTCGGGTGTGCTCGATCTCCTCGATGCAGGCACGTAGTTGGGCGGCGTAACCTGACCACTCTTGTCCCACGGCAAGTGGGACGGCGTCTTCGAGGTGCGTCCGGCCGATCTTCACGACCGTGTTCCACTCTTTGGCTTTTGCCTCGAGGACCGCGGCAAGGTCTCGAGCCTGGGGCAGGAGGTGGTCGTCGATCTCCTGAACTGCGGCGATGTGCATCGCGGACGGGAAGCTGTCGTTGCTGGACTGCCCCATGTTGACGTCGTCGTTTGGGCCGACCGGCTTCTGGCTCCCGAGCGTGCCGCCGAGCAATTGCGACGCACGGTTGGAGATGACCTCGTTGACGTTCATGTTGCTTTGGGTGCCTGACCCTGTCTGCCAGACGAAGAGGGGGAAGTGCTCGTCGAGCTCGCCCCGGATGACTTCCTCCGCGGCTCGCACGATCGCCTGTTTCTTCCATTCGGGCAGCCGGTGGGCGGCGGCGTTCACCAGCGCTGCGGCCTTCTTCACGTAGCCGTAGGCGTGGTAGACCTCCTTGGGCATCCGGTCGCTACCGATGGAGAAGTGGATCAGCGACCGTTGCGTCTGCGCACCCCAGTAACGGTCCGCCGGCACCTCGACCGTGCCCATGCTGTCAAATTCTTCGCGCTGTCCATCGGCCTGGATCCCGATCGGCACTTCCTGCATCTCGGGGACCGACTGGTTGCCCTGGCTCACTTCGCGTGCTCCACATCGCTCGTGGGATAGACCGGCTGCCACATCGCGTCCTGCACCGCTTGAATGAGGTTTTCGTGCGTCTTCGTCGCGACTCCATCCTGTGCAGCGGCGCGGGCGACGGCGACGGCGACTGTGGCCGAAGACGCCCTCAGGTTGGCAACCGGCGGCAGGAGTGAGGCCCCCGGATGGGACACATCGACCTGGCCGGCCACGGCTTCGGCAGCGGCGAGCAGCATGCTGTCGGTCACGTGACGGGCGCCCGAAACGATCGTGCCAAGGCCGAGTCCGGGATAAAGGAGCGCGTTGTTGGCCTGTCCGATCTCGTATGAAATGCCGTTGTAGTTCACTGGTCCGACCGGGATGCCCACCGCCATCAGCGCTCTGCCCTCCGACCAGATAATCGCGTCAGAAGGCATGACCTCGATGCGACTCGTCGGATTTGACAGCGGCAGGAGGACCGGACGGTCCACTCCCTCGGCCAGCGCGCGCACGACGTCCTCAGTGAAGGCGTTATGGACGGTCGATGTACCGATGAGGATGGTGGGTTTGACATGCTTGATGGTGGTCAACAGCTCGATCTCACCGTCCGCCCACGCGCTCACCTCGGACCTCGGCCTCGCGTACGCCCGCTGGTAGTCAGGCAGGTCCGCCATGTCGTCGGTCACGAGGCCATGGACGTCGATGAGCCAGATGTTGCTCTTGGCCTGTGCGGGCGTGGCGCCGTCACGCACCATCGCAGCATGGATCTGGTCGGCCATGCCAGTGCCAGCGGTTCCCGCTCCGAAGACCACCAGTCGCTGCTCGGACCAGCGTGCCCCTGTGACCTTCAGGGCAGAGAACACCGACGCCATGACGATCGCCCCGGTGCCCTGCATGTCGTCATTGAAGATCCGGTACTTGTCCGCGTTCTCCACCAAGATCCGCCGGGCGTTCGACGGCCCGAAGTCCTCGAAGTGCAGCAGCGCGTTCGGGAACAACTCGGACACGGTCTGGAGATAGAGGGTGATGAAGTCGTCGTACCGCTTACCGGTCACCCGGGCATGCCGGTTGCCCAGGTAGAGCGGGCTGTTGAGCAGCTGCTCGTTGTCTGTCCCGACATCGAGGTTCACAGCGATGACCCGGTTCGGGTCGATGCCGGCTGCCGCCGTATAAACGGCAAGCTTGCCGATAGAAATGTCGGTCCCGTTGACGCCCCAGTCCCCGATTCCCAAAATCTCCTGAGCATCGGAGACAACGATCAGATCGACGTCGTCTGCACCAAGGCCGAGCGACTCGAATGACGCTTTTACGTCCTCGGGGCGGTTAATTGACAGGTATACCGCGCGTGAGTCGCGGTAGTCCACGGACCATTGCTGGATCGCGTCACCCACGGTTGGGTCGTACACAACGGGCAGCAACTCGTCGAGGTGGTCGGCCAGCAGCTTGAAGTACAGTACCTGGTTCCGGTCGTGAATCTCATTGAGGTAGATGTACTTCTGCAGATCGGACGATTTCTGCTTGAGCTGTGTGTATGCCCGGTGGGCCTGTCCCTCGAGGGTCTCGACGGCGGCCGGTAGCCGCCCGGTGATCCCTAGCTTCGCCCGCTCCTCCAGTGTGTATGCGGTGCCGCGGTTTCGGTAGCGATCCTGCAGGACGGTCGGTTCGACAGGCATGGATGCCCTTTCGGAAGGTATTCGAGCATTAACGCTGTGCCCAATCCCGGGCAGGGCTCCGAAGGGCTCCCCTTGAATATCGGGAGCCCGCTACTGTCTTCACCCCGACCCGTCCAACGCCTGCTGCTGCGTATAGAGCAGGTGAAAAGTTCGCTATACCCGGGCACAAGTGTGATGGCTGTGTACGACTCCAGCACTCAGGACGAACGCTCGCGATCACACGGAACGGCATCAGGTTGTGACGAGGGTCTCGGGCTGCATCTCGTAGGAGTGCTGGATGGCCTGATGCCGCGTCCCGAGGCCATCCGTGACCTTGCGCTCCCAGGGAACCTGCTGGAGGCGCTTGGTCTCTTCGATCATCGACGTGGGCTCCAGATTGCGGAAACTGTCGACTTCTCCGGCAGCGACGGACGTCAACGTCGTATAGACCGCTTCAGGATCGAACTGTGCTCGAGGGAAGGCGAGCTTGGAGTAGTCAAAAAGCCGCTGAGACGGGTCGTCCTCCCAGCTCTCCCAGGTCTGGAACATCCGGTCGTTGAAGCCGGTCAGGAATGGCCCGGGGTTGACCGTGGCGACTTCGATGTTGTGCTCCTGCAGCTCGTAGGCCATGGTTTCGGCGATCGCCTCGACCGCGTGCTTGGAAGCGGAGTAGATGCCGGTGAAGGGGTTAACGTTCAGGCCCTCTCGGGATGAGACCCAAACAATTCTTCCGGCGCCACGCTTGACCATCTGCTTGGCGATCCCCTGAGTGAGGAGCAGCGGTCCGGTGACGTTGACCTCGAACTGGTGCCGGATGTTCGGTGCCGGAATATCAATTGTTGAGCCACCTTCGCCGACTCCTGCGTTGTTCACGAGGATCTCCACACCCCAGTTGAGAGCTTTGCGGCGATCACCGTCGTTGGTGACATCAAGCTTCTCGACCTGCAGGCTTACCCCTCGCTCGGCCGCCTGCCGCTTCAGCGTCTGGACCTGGGCATAGATCTCCACCGCGGCGATCACGACGAAGCCCTTTTCCGCCAAGCGCATGGCGGTTTCATACCCGAAGCCGGTACCCGCACCTGTGATGAGGACCTTCTTGAGTGCTGCACTCGCCATGCTGATGTGCTTCCTTTCGTATTGCTGGTTCAGCAGTCATCGAGGCTCTGGCCGCCGAGTGGGCTCCACCTGGAGCGGACTGGCGCGCTGACCGTTGCGTGGGGGGCGCGTTCCGTCCTCTAGCCGACGACGACGAACTCGCGTTGGACGTTGTCCGCGTCGCGGAATTCGACCGTCGAGTACACGATCGGTTTCCGTTTCGTCCCTGATCGGAGTGTGCTCGATCACCAACGTCCAGCTATGCCGTCCAGGTTTCCAGGTCGGAACGATCGCCCACCTGAAATGACACGTCATCCAGACCTGTTCGGGCCTCGTGGAGGCCCTCGTGCCGGTTACCTGTATTGGTGTGCAGCCCCATCACAAGCTCCGAATTCCATGGTTCAACTTCGGTCGCCGTAAAGAGCCAGCGCATAGCGCTGGACACTCACGACGTCCCCTGTCCCAGAGTCAATCTGGGAGCTTCAATCTGCACCTCTGTTGCGTCCAGTCGAGTGGTCCGCGACGGCGCCGCTGCGGGCAGCGCGCCGGAAGGCGCTCGCGCGTCGGGCCTGAGGGGCGGCCGTCGGCGTGACGGGTTCGGCTTCCTGCCACCCGCAGGTGGGCACGCGGCTGACGAGCGCCCGGGTGCTGTGACGACCGCCAACGCGCAGACGCCCGCGGCCCGAAGGCCTCCGCTGGCGCCTGCCCCATCACCAGGGCCTCCGGCAAGCTTCTCTGGCAGCCGCCATCTGCTGCTACATGCGACTCGTCCACCTCGCCACGTAGAACACGGTTTTGAGATTACGTGAGACAGAATCAGCGAGTAATTCGATATGCGAGTGGGTGTCATTCACCGATCTCTGGGTAACCGCTCGGATTGCCCCCCGTTGATTCAGGACTACGCTGATCTAGCACCTAACGCCGACTCTCCGACTTTCTGCGCCGGAGGCTCCCGTCCGGGTTCGCGTCGCCGACCGGATTCGGCAATCGCGGCAGTTATGGCCGACGCCTTTCGCGCGATCCTTACTGTTCTCAGTCGCCGAAAAGACCGAGTTCCCTTGTACGCCGAGGAAATGGAAGCACATGACCGTCTCTGAGATCTTGAAATCAGGCGGGGGAAGGCTGGCCCTCGGAGTGGCGATGTTCTCCGCCCTGACCGTGGTGCCGGCTCACTCCGCAGACGACCTCGGCAGGGCCCCGGGGGGCCAGAAGCCGACCGTGGTGCTCGTGCACGGAGCATTCGCCGACGGGTCCAGCTGGAACGGAGTGGTGCAGCGCCTGCAGCGGGACGGCTACCAGGTCATCGCCCCGCCCAACACGCTGCGCGGCATACCCCAGGACTCGACGTACCTGAACAACCTCCTGAAGACCATCAAGGGGCCGATCGTCCTCGTCGGACACTCCTACGGCGGCGGGGTGATCTCGCAGGCGGCCGCCGGGCTCGACAACGTCAAGGCACTGGTGTACGTCAACGCGATCATGCCGGACAAGGGTGAGTCGTTCGCCAGCCTCTCCGGCAAGTTCCCGGCCCCCCCGCTCACCAAGGCGCTCAAGCAAGTACCGTTCCGCAACGGCGACGGCACCACGGGCACGGACGTGTACATCCAGGCCGCCAAGCTCCACGCGACCTTCGCCCAGGACCTCCCGCAGCAGCAGACGTCCGTCATGGCGTCGACACAGCGCCCGATCGCGCAGTCGGCGTTCACCGACAAGCTCACCGCAGCGGCCTGGCGGGACAAACCGGTCTACGTGCTCGTCGGCACCCAGGACCGGGCCATAGACCCGAGCCTCGAGCGGTACGAGGCCAAGCGCGCACACGCGCGCAGGACGGTGGAGATCAACTCCTCGCACGTGTCACTGGTCTCCCACCCCCAGGCGGTCACTGATCTCATCGTGAGCGCGGCCCACGACTCCGGTCACCAGTAGGCGAACGGGCAGCACCCCGAGCACAGGCGGCGAGGGGCCTCCAACAGACACCGGAAACCCACCCGCAGAGCGCATCCACGGTCACCCACGTAGGCAGCGAAGACGCCAGGGCCCCAGATCACCCGGAGCCAGGGCGCATCAGGCAGCAGCTCATTCATGGCCGGCACCTCCCCTGGCCAGGAGCCGGCGGATCAGGGCCGCGCGCCAAGATCCACTGGACACCCCTGATGCACTCCCGAACGCGGTTGCCGTCAAAGGCTGCCGGTCAAGGCAGGAGCCAGAGGCCCTGTGGATGGCGTTGTCAAGTTCGACTCGGACCGTGGGATGATCTTGGTGTAGATCGTCGCGGGGAGAGGCTGCGAGTGGAGAGCGGGAGGGCACCGTCGTACAGGGGTTACCGGTTTCCGCCCGAGGTAATCGGTCACGCTGTGTGGCTGTATCACCGTTCCCCGATCTCCTGCCGGGAGGTCGAGAAGCTCCTCCTGGAACGCTGCATCATAGTCTCCTACGAGACGGTCCGGGCCTGGTGCGCCGCGTTCGGCCCCGCCTACGCCACGCAGTTGCGCCGCCAGCAGCCGCGTCCCGGCGACAAATGGCATCTGGACGAGGTGTTCATCAAGGTCAACGGGAAGATGCGGTACCCGTGGCGCGCGGTCGACCAGGACGGAGGCGTCCTCGGCATTCTCGTCCAGGACCGCCGTGATACGGCCGCAGCCAGGCTCTTCTTCCGCGAGCTTCTCAAGGGCCTCAAGTACGTACCCCGCGGGGTCGTCACGGACAAGCTCCGCAGCTACGGTGCCGCCCACCGCGAGCTCATGCCGTCGGTCGAGCACCGCAGTTCGAAGTACTTGAACAACAGAGCCGAGAAAAGTCATCAGCCCACGAGGCAGCGCGAGCGCGCTATGAAGGGCTTCCGCTCCAGCGAGCGGCCCAGAGGTTCCTTGCCGCCTTCAGCCGGATCTCCAGCCACTTCCGGCCCCGACGCCATCTGATCACAGCGAGTGACTATCGCACCGAGCGATGACCAGGAGGGCGGCGTCGTCGGCGAGGTGGCCGCCGGCGTGGGCGAGCAGATCGCGGTGGATGTGGTGCAGCAAGGTGTCGGGGTTGGTGGCGGGGAAGGAGGCGACTCGTTCGGCGAGCGGGTAGAACGCTCGGGACGGTGAGCGGGCTTCGATGACACCGTCGGTGTAGAGGACGAGCATGTCAC
>NZ_JBHVFF010000290.1:0-10852 GCF_042801895.1 Streptomyces sp. NPDC057543
GTACGGGCCCCGTCACGCGTGATCAGTCGAGGTAGCCGCGGAGTTGGTCGGCGTGGGCGTGGTCCCGCAGCTTGTTGAGGGTCTTGGACTCGATCTGGCGGATGCGTTCGCGGGTCACGCCGAAGATCCTGCCGATCTCCTCAAGGGTGCGGGGCCGCCCGTCGGCCAGCCCGTAGCGCAGCTGGACCACCTTCCGCTCGCGCTCGTTGAGGGTGGAGAGCACCGCTTCCAGGTGCTCGCGCAGCAGCAGGAACGCGGCGGACTCGACCGGGGACGCGGCGTCGCCGTCCTCGATCAGGTCGCCGAGGGCGACGTCGTCCTCCTCGCCGACCGGGGCGTGCAGCGAAACGGGTTCCTGGGCGAGCCGCAGGACTTCGCCGACCCGCTCCGGGGTGAGGTCGAGCTGATCGGCGACCTCCTCCGGCGTCGGCTCGTAGCCGCGTTCCTGGAGCATCCGGCGCTGGACGCGTACGACCCGGTTGATCAGCTCGACGACATGGACCGGGACCCGTATGGTCCGCGCCTGGTCGGCGAGGGCGCGGGACATGGCCTGACGGATCCACCAGGTCGCGTACGTCGAGAACTTGTAGCCCCGGGCGTAGTCGAACTTCTCGACCGCCCTGATCAGTCCGAGGTTTCCCTCCTGGACGAGATCGAGCATGGTCAGTCCGCGGCCGACATAGCGTTTGGCGACGGAGACGACGAGGCGGAGGTTCGCCTCGATGAGACGGCGCTTCGCCATCCGCCCCATGACCACCAGCCGGTCGAGGTCGACGGCCAGCCGGGTGTCCGGGTCCGGGGTGCTCGCGAGCCGTTCCTCGGCGAAGAGTCCGGCCTCGACGCGGCGGGCGAGCTCCACCTCGTCGGCTGCGGTGAGCAGCGGGATCCGGCCGATCTCCCGCAGGTACTGGCGGAAGAGATCGGAGGACGGGCCGGCGGTCTCCGGGCGGCCCCTCGGCTCCGGGGGTTCGGGCACCTCCGGCGGCTCCTCCACGAGCGCCTCGGGTGGGTCGGACGGTGTCTGCGGCTCCACCGCGGCCTCCGGATGATGCACGGCCCGGTTCTGCGCGGGGATGGCCGAGACATGCTCGGTTTCGGTCACGGTCCGGGTCTGCACGGGGGCGACCTCCAGGTGATCGCTGCCGGATCGCGGGGGATGGTGGACCACCGTTCGGTGGGCCGGCCGCGCTCCGATGACTCAGGCACCGCCCCCCAGTGTGGAGGAAGACACATCGCCGCCACGAGGGGCGTGCGGGGACTTTCTGAGTCCGGTCCGTGACCGACCGGTTACGGGGACGGGTGTGCCCTTCGGCCCGTCCGGCGATCGAGGACGGAACGGCGGCCGGCCCGGCCCCGGCACGCCTGCACGGCCACGGGGCGCGCGGAAGCCCCGATTCAGAGCGCGTCGGCGCCGTTGTTGCGCAGGGACTGGGCGTACTGCTGGAGGACCCAGACCTCGTTCTGCGCGGCGGCCAGATGGTCCGGGGCGACATTGCTGCCGAGGCGGGCGAGGCTGCCCTGGACGTCGTTGATCCGGCGGTCGACGGCGCGCAGGCGGACCTTGACCAGATGCTCGCCCGCGTACGCCTCGTCGATGGACTTGCCGTGGAAGACCTCGACCGCCAGCTCGGTGACCAGCTTGCGCACCGTGTCGTTGGGGGTCGCGTCGAGCACCTGGACGAGGTACTCGCGGGTCTCGGGGACGCCCAGCTCCGCGCCGCCCGCCTCCGCGATGCACTGACGGACCGCGGCGTACGGCGGGGCGGTGAACTCGTCCACCCCGTAGGCGTCGAAGGCCGGGGAGACCAGGGCGGGCCGCTGCAGGGCGAGCTTGAGCAGCTCGCGCTCGGTGCGGTGCGCCGGGCTGCGGAGGTTGAGCGCGGGGCCGGAGGGGGCGGCGGGGGCCCGGACCTGCTGGGGCTGCGCGCCGGGGCGGGAGGAGGCCGGCTCCGGTCCTCGCCGGTCGCCCCGCCCGCGGGCCCACTGGGCGAGCTGGTTGACCCGGTGCACGACGTACTCCTGGTCCAGGATGCCGACGAAGCCGGCCAGCTGGACGGCGACCTCGCGCTGCACGCTGCCCGTCTTGATCTTGGCGACGACGGGCGCCGCCTCATCGAGCGCGGCGGCGCGGCCCGCCGGGGTCTCCAGGTCGTACCGGCCGACGATCTGGCGGAGCGCGAACTCGAAGAGCGGCGTGCGGGGTTCGACCAGATCGCGGACGGCCTCGTCGCCCTTGGCCAGGCGCAGATCGCACGGGTCCATGTTGTCCGGGGCGATCGCGATGTACGTCTCGGCGGCGAACTTCTGGTCGTCCTCGAAGGCGCGCAGCGCGGCCTTCTGGCCGGCCGCGTCACCGTCGAACGTGAAGATCACCCGGGCGCTGCCGTTGTCCATCAGGAGGCGGCGCAGGATCTTGATGTGGTCTCCGCCGAAGGCCGTACCGCAGGTGGCGATCGCGGTGGTGACCCCGGCGAGATGGCAGGCCATCACGTCGGTGTAGCCCTCGACGACCACGGCCCGGCTGGCCTTCGCGATGTCCTTCTTCGCCAGGTCGATGCCGTAGAGCACCTGCGACTTCTTGTAGATCGCGGTCTCGGGGGTGTTGAGGTACTTCGGCCCGTTGTCGTCGTCGCGCAGCTTGCGGGCGCCGAAGCCGACGACCTCGCCCGAGGTGTCGCTGATCGGCCACATCAACCGGCCGCGGAAACGGTCGATCGGGCCGCGCCTGCCGTCCTGGGAGAGGCCGGAGGCGATCAGCTCCTTGTCGCTGAAGCCCTTGCCGCGCAGATAGCGGGTGAGGTGGTCCCAGCCCGCGGGGCTGTAGCCGACGCCGAAATGGGCGGCCGCGGCCTGGTCGAAGCCGCGCTCGGCGAGGAACTTCCGGCCGATCTCGGCCTCGGGGCCGTCCAACTGCTCCACGTAGAACTGGGCGGCCACCTTGTGCGCCTCGACCAGCCGGATGCGCTCACCGCGCTGGTGGGAGGGGTTGTAGCCGCCTTCCTCGTACCGCAGGGTGATGCCCGCCTTGGCGGCGAGCCGCTCGACCGTCTCGGAGAACGAGAGATGGTCGATCTTCATCACGAAGGCGATCGTGTCGCCGCCCTCCTGGCAGCCGAAGCAGTGGAAGAGGCCCTTGCTCGGGCTGACCTGGAAGGAGGGGGACTTCTCGTCGTGGAACGGGCAGAGGCCCTTGAGGTTGCCACCGCCCGCGTTGCGCAGCTGGAGATACTCGGAAACGACGGCGTCGATCGGGACCGCGTCCCGTACCGCCTTCACATCGTCGTCATTGATCCTGCCTGCCACGGGTGAAGTCTACGGGTGGGGTACGACAGCCGTGCCGCGCGCCGATGTGATCCGTGGAACCCGGCGAGGCGCGGCCCGGCTGTCGTTCAGGCCAGGGAGGTCAGCGGTACCGACGGGTCCGCCAGTGCGTCCGGGTCGATCTGCCGGCCGGACCGGATCAGTTCCTGCACGGCGTCGGTGACGTCCCACACGTTGACGTTCATCCCGGCCAGCACCTTGCGGTCCTTCAGCCAGAAGGCGATGAACTCGCGCTTCCCCGCGTCGCCGCGGATGACCACCTGGTCGTAACTGCCCGGCGGCGCCCAGCCCGAGTATTCGAGGCCGAGGTCGTACTGGTCGGAGAAGAAGTACGGCACCCGGTCGTAGCTGACCTCCTGGCCGAGCATGGCGCGGGCCGCGGCCGGGCCGCCGTTCAGCGCGTTCGCCCAGTGCTCCACGCGCAGCCGGGCGCCGAGCAGCGGATGGGCCACGTTGGCGACGTCCCCGGCCGCGAAGATGTGCGGGTCGGAGGTGCGCAGCGAGGCGTCGACGGCGATGCCGCCGCCGTCCTTGCGCGCGGCCATGGCGAGCCCCGCGGCTTCGGCGAGACCGGTGCGGGGGGCGGCGCCGATCGCGGCGAGCACGTCGTGGGCGGGGTACTCCTCGCCGTCGTCGGTGCGGACCGCGAGGACCAGGCCGTCCTGGCCGATGATCTCGGTGAGGCGGACACCGAAGTGGAAGCGGACACCGTGGTCGCTGTGCAGATCGGTGAAGATCTGGCCCAGTTCGGGGCCGACGACCTGGTGCAACGGGGTCGGCTCCGGTTCGACGACGGTGACCTCGGCGCCGTATTCGCGCGCCGCCGCCGCAACCTCCAGACCGATCCAGCCGGCCCCGGCGATCACCAGATGGCCGTTGTCCCGGCCGAGGGAGGTCAGGACGTTGCGCAGCCGGTCGGCGTGGGCGAGGCGGCGCAGATGGTGGACGCCGGCCAGGTCCGTACCCGGAATGGGGAGGCGGCGCGGCTCGGCCCCGGTGGCAAGCAGCAGCTTGTCGTAGTGGACGACGGTGCCGTCGCCGAGCTGTACGGAGCGGCCCTCCCGGTCGAGGACGGTGACGGGCTGGCCCAGATGGAGCTCGATCTCGGCGCCCGCGTACCAGGCCGTCTCGTGGACGAAGACGCTGTCCCGTTCCTCCTTGCCGGACAGATAGCCCTTGGAGAGCGGCGGCCGTTCGTACGGATGGTCGCGTTCATCGCCGAGAAGGATCACCCGGCCGCTGAAACCCTCCGCCCGGAGCGTCTCGGCCGCCTTGGCTCCTGCCAGTCCTCCGCCGACGATGACGAACGTCCGATGTGCGTCGACCACGTGATGCCTCCTCGGTGCTTGCTGCGCGGGGCCCGACTGCGAGCGTCCCGCACGCAGCGTGATGGCGAAAGAGGGTGTACACCGATCAGGTCACACCCAGTGGTCGCGGGCAAGCCCGCGGACGAGGCCGGGAAGCGGTGACCGCCGGGCGTACGCGGCCGTACGCGGTCGTGGTCCGGCCGCGTGGACGGGATCTCCGGTCAGCGGCGGCGTGCGGTGAGGGATGCGTGCAGGGAACGCGCCGAGGCGTCGGTCAGAGCGGCGATCTGGTCGACGAGGACCCGCTTGCGGGCCCGGTCCCCGGAGGCGGCGTCGAACAGTGCCCGGAACTGCGGCTCCAGCCCCTCCGGGGCGCGTGCGGTCAGCACGGCGGCCAGTTCCGCGATGACGATCCGCTGGTCGGCGCGGATCGCCTCCTGCTCGGCGCGCTGCATGACGTACCGGTCGGCGACCGCCTTGAGGACGGCGCACTCGTTGCGTGCCTCGCGGGGGACGACGAGCTCGGCCGCGTACCGGATCAGCCGGCCCGTGCCGTACCTCTGCCGGGTGCCGGTCTCGGCCGCGAGGCAGAACCGGCCGATCAGCTGGCTCGTGGCATCCTTCAGCCGGGCCTGGGCTACGGCGGATCCGTCGTAGCCGTGCGGCCACCAGTCCTGGGCGATGAGCCGGTCCAGGGCGTCGGCCAGCTCCGCGGGGTCGGTGTCCGCCGGGACGTAGCGGCCGATGGCGACCGCCCAGATCGCGTTCCGCTCGGGCTCGGCGTAGAGGCAGTTGGGATCGATGTGCCCGGCGTGCAGCCCGTCCTCGAAGTCGTGCACCGAGTACGCGACGTCGTCGGACCAGTCCATGACCTGGGCCTCGAAGCACTTGCGGTCCTTCGGGGCGCCGTGCCGGGCCCACTCGAAGACGGGCAGGTCGTCCTCGTACACCCCGAATTTCGGCGAGCCGGGGTCGGTGGGGTGTCCGCCGCGCGGCCACGGGTATTTGGTGGCGGCGTCCAGCGCGGCACGGGTCAGGTTGAGCCCGACGCTGACCAGCTCGCCGGTCCGGGTGTCGGGCACGAACCGCTTCGGTTCGAGCCGGGTCAGCAGGCGCAGCGACTGGGCGTTCCCCTCGAAGCCCCCGCAGTCCGACGCGAAGTCGTTGAGCGCCTGCTCCCCGTTGTGTCCGAACGGCGGGTGGCCCAGGTCGTGGGCCAGGCAGGCCGTCTCGACCAGATCGGGATCGCAGCCGAGCGCCGCCCCGAGCTCGCGGCCGACCTGGGCGCATTCCAGGGAGTGGGTGAGCCGGGTCCGCGGGCTGGCGTCCCAGGCGTTACTGCGGGTGCCGGGGGTGACGACCTGGGTCTTCCCGGCGAGCCTGCGCAGTGCGGCGGAGTGCAGGACCCGGGCGCGGTCACGCTGGAACGCGGTACGGCCGGGCCGTTTGTCCGGCTCGGTGTCCCAGCGCTCGGCGTCGGCGGCACGGTAGGGGGCCGTGCCGTGGTCCTGAGTGCCATCAGTGCACCGGGTGTCGTGGGTGCACTGCGAATCCTGCGTACCGTCCATGGTTCCGACAGTAAACGGCCGGACCGACAGGACGGATCAGCCGGTGCCGACTCCGTCATGCACCAAGGGTGCGCGGACGAGGTTGCCGCACCGCTGGGCGGGAGTGACAGCTGCTCACCGGAGGCGTCGCGTCGAACGGAGTGATCGGAAACGGTAACGAAATCAACGAAATAGGGAGATGGAGAACCCTTTCTCCCCGTCGGTCGTCCGATCATGTGGAACAGCGTGGACAGGGCGGGCAGAGCGGGAACAGGGGGACACCCATGCGGGAGAGTCAGCCGGGACGGCTGAGGAGGCTCGGGCGGTTTCGGCCGCGGTGGCCGCGGACGCGGCGCGGGCAGCGGCGGGCCGTGCAGGGGGTGATGATCGCCTGCGTGGCGGCGCTGGCGCCCGCGACCTGGATGTACTCCGTCGCCGACGCCCGGGTCAGGACGACGGCGGACGCGCCCGCGCAGCAGGTCGCCGTGGTGTTCGGGGCCGGGCTCTGGCAGGGCAAGCCGTCGCCGTATCTCGCGAACCGGCTCAAGACCGCCGCCGAGCTGTACCGGGACGGGAAGGTGAAGGTCGTGCTCGTGACCGGTGACAACAGCCGCAAGGAGTACGACGAGCCGGACGCCATGCGCACGTATCTCAGGGCGCAGGGCGTGCCGGACGAGCGGATCGTGAGCGACTTCGCCGGGTTCGACACCTGGGACTCGTGCGTCCGGGCCAAGAAGATCTTCGGCGTCGACCGCGCGGTGCTGGTGACCCAGGGGTTCCACATCCGGCGGGCGATCGCGCTGTGCCGGACCGCGGGGATCGACGCGTACGGCGTCGGCGTCGACGCCGTACACGATGCGACCTGGTACTACGGCGGGACGCGGGAGATTTTCGCGGCGGGGAAGGCGGCGCTGGACGCCGTGTTCAAGCCGGACCCGCGCTTCCTGGGCCCGGAGGAGCCCGGGATCGGGGAGGCCCTGGCGGCGGACGAGCGCTGACGGCCGCGGGTGCCCGCGCCAAAGAGTGCCGGTTCTACAGAGGAGTGATCGGGGCGGTCTCGGCCGAGACCCAGTCGAGATAGCGGGCGCCGCCCCGTACCACCGGGATCGCGATGACCTCGGGGGTTTCGTAGTCGTGCGCCGCCAGGAGATGCGCCTCCAGTTCGTCGTAACGCTCGGCCGTCGTCTTGAACAGCAGCTGCCACTCCTCGGTGGTCTCGATGGCGTTCTGCCAGCGGTAGACCGAGGTGACGGGCGCGGAGATCTGTACACAGGCGGCGAGCCGCGCCTCCACCGCGCCCTGCGCCAGGGAATGGGCCTTCTCCTCGCTGTCGGTCGTGGTCAGTACGGTCAGCCATGCCGGCGGCGTCGTCACCTTCGGGCTCCTCGGTGTCGGTCACTGGGTCACTGGGTGTCCTTCGATTGTCGGGGGCATCGCGGTGCGGCGCAGTGCCCGGTGTCAGACGCCGTACGGACGGACGGCCTTGGCGTCGCGCAGCGCGCGTCCCCACCAGACCAGCTGGTCGAGGAGGGACTTGGCCGCCGCGTCGCAGCCCGACGGGTCCTTGTGCCTGCCCTCGCCGTCGAACAGGGCGCCCGCGTTGTGGAACGACACGGTGTCGCGGATGCCGACGGCGTGCAGCTCCGCGAAGACCTGCCGGAGGTGCTCCACGGCGCGCAGGCCACCGGAGACTCCGCCGTACGAGACGAAGGCGACGGGTTTGGCCTGCCACTCGGCGTGGTGCCAGTCGATGAGGTTCTTCAGCGGCGCCGGGTACGAGTGGTTGTACTCGGGGGTGACGACGACGAAGGCATCGGCCGCCGCCAGCCTGGGCGACACGGAGGCGAGTCGGGCCAGCGATCCGGCGTCGGGCCGGTGCGAGAGTGCGCTCGGGAGGTCGAGCTCCGCGATGTCGATCAGATCCGTCTCGATGCCGGGGTGACCGACGGTGCGCGCGAGGAACCAGCCGGAGACGACAGGGGCGAAGCGTCCCTCGCGATTGCTGGCGAGGATGACCGCGACCTTCAGGGGCGCGACGGAGGCAGCAATGGGTGCGGGTGCTGTGGTGAGGTCCATGCGGAGAGGTTCATATGTCAACCAAGGTTGAGGTCAAGCCTGGTCCGTCGGTGTCCGTCATCGCCCGTCGCGGCATACCGTGGGCCGCATGACCACTCCCCCTCCCACGCCCTTTCCGTACGCCGAGTTCAACGGGTACCCGGCCACCGAGGCGGATCTGCGGATTCCCGCCTTCCTCGGCTACGGCCATTTCACGGCCATGCAGGTCAGGGACGGAAAGGTGCGCGGCCTCGCCCTGCATCTGGCCCGGCTGGACTCGGCGAACCAGGAGCTGTTCGAGCGCCCGCTGGACGGGGAACGGATCCGCGAGCTGATCCGGCACGCCCTGGACAGCGCCGGGGTACGGGACGCGTCGACCCGGGTGTACGGCTTCCTGCCGCCGGGCGACACGGAGACGACCGTCATGGTCACGGTGCGCGGGCCGGCGCGGAAGTCCACCGAGCCGCACGGCCTGATGTCCGTCCCGTACGCCAGGACCGTGCCACACATCAAGCGTCCCGGTGAGTTCGGCCAGACGTACTACGCGCGGCTCGCCGCACGCGCGGGTTTCGACGAGGCCCTGCTGACCCTGCCGGACGGTACGGTGACGGAGGGGGCCATCACCAACGTCGGTTTCTGGGACGGCACTTCGGTCGTCTGGCCCGCCGCCCCCGCCCTGCTCGGCATCACCATGGCACTGCTGGAGCGGCAACTGCCCGGCGCGGGGCTGGAGTCCGCACGGCGTCCGGTGACGCTGGACGGGCTGGCCGGGTACCGTTCGGCGTTCCTCACCAACTCGCAGGGCATCGCGCCGGTCCGGCGGATCGACGACATCGAGTTCACGGTGGACGAGGAACTGATGAAGCGCATCACGCAGGCGTACGACAGCGCGCCATGGGACGCGATCTGAGGCCTCCCGGCGTCACGCGGGCCGACCGGCGCCCGAGGGAGGGAGGAGCATGGAGTCATGCTGATCCACATCGAAGGCTCTCGCCTCCCCGGCCTCACCTGCGGGCCCGACAGCGATTTCCCCGGCGCCCACAACATCCACGTGGCCGTGCAGCGCAAGGACAGGCCGGGCGAACTGATCGGCCTGCACCGGGGGGACGCCCCGTCGGCCTCGTGGACCCTGAGCTGCACCGCGACGCCCACCGCGGACGGCGTCGAGATCAAGGGACCCTATGTGCAGAACAGGCTGGGCGGGCGCTTCGTCTATCTGTCCTGGGGCACGGTCGACGAGGACGGCGTCTTCACCATGTTCCGGCGGGCCAAGCTGATGCTGGGCGACATCGATCCGGCCGTACTCGAAGCCGCCGTGCGCTCGGAGCACCTCACCGCGCGGCTGCCTCTCTCCGACGCCAAGGGGCAGCCGCTCTGCGCCAGGGTGCGGCCGCCGGTCGTCGAATGGTCCGCCGCCGCGCCGTCCCGGGAACGCCGCGCGCCCTGAGAACGCCGCGCGGTTGCGGGAACGTCATCTCGCGGGGCGCCCGGCACGGAACCGCCCCCACCGGAACCAGGGGGGATGGGGCCGGTGGGGGCGGCGGCCGGGGGCGGCCCGGTCCACCGTCCCGTGGGGGGTTTCAGGCGTGTGCCCGACCCCCACAAAGTCATGCATGTGATGTGCGCCACTCCCCCCGGATGGCGTCACCCGATCGGCACCGAACGGTGAGACGCCGGTCACACTCGCATCGATCACGGCCGTGACCTGCACTCATGCATCTTGGCAAGGATGCCGCGCCGGGCCGGTCGGGTGAAAGCTGACCCGATGTCAGCAGGCACGGGAAACCGCCGGCCCGTTAGCTCGTGGTCAGGACACACCTACTCGCGCCATTGTCCGGAGGAACCCCCATGCGTCCTGCCCGCCTAGTGACCGGTACCGCAGCTTCCGCGGTCACCATAGCCACGCTCGGCCTCTTCACCGCCGGGCAGCCCGCGTACGCGGGCGATTCCGGCACGCTGCGGGTCGGCTCGGCGGCCGCGCCACGGACCAACGGCGGCCCGCAGGCGCAGGGCGGCGACGAGGACAACTGGGGCAACCCGTCCGGGTCCGCGCGCGACACCCCCTTCGGCCTCAATGTCCCCTCACTGCTCGACTCCGTCGGCGGGCTCAACGCCTTCTCCGGGCTCAACACTCCCTCCAGGGACGAGGGCTCCAACGGGCGCTGGAGCGGGAACCGGAACCCGTCCGAGGACCAGGGCTCGGGCAGGAACGACAGCTCGTCCGGGCGCGACCACTCGTCCTCGTCCGGACGCGACAACTCCTCATCCGGACGCGACAACTCATCCGGGCACGACAACTCGTCCTCGTCCGGACGCGACAACTCGTCTTCCGGGCGCGACAACTCGTCCTCGGGGCGCGACAACTCGTCGTCCGGACGTAACGACTCATCCGTGCCCGCGGGCCCCAGCGGGCACGTCAAAACAGGCGTCGGCGGCAGTGTCCGGTCCGACACCTCCCAGATCGCGGCGGGCGCCGGCGTACTCGCCGCGGCCGCCGTCGGCGGAGCCTGGCTCCTGCGTCGCCGGGCGAGCGGCCCGCAGGAAGCCGGCTGACGGAGACGGATTCACGTCTCCGTACCGCCAGGTTCCAGCCGCAGCGCCGGTCGCGCCCGGTGGTGACGC
>NZ_JBHVFF010000291.1:0-10825 GCF_042801895.1 Streptomyces sp. NPDC057543
GTGTATAAGAGACAGATGTAGGAGAACGCCAGGTCGTTGTCGCCGGGCAACGCCAGGTCCAGGTCGCCGCGCCAGCTCACCACCCGTCGACGAACTCCTCGGGCGTGGTGCGGCCGCCCCGGTAGACGAGGTGGGCGCGGTACAGCTGATGGCGCAGGGTCCGGTCGCGGCCGCCGCCGCGCGGTACGACGCCGAAGCGCACCGCGGGCTGATCGCCGCCGGCGAACCAGGCCCGCAGCCGCCGGGCGAGCCCGTGGTCCCAGCCGTCCGGTCCGCTCAACTCGGCGACGAGCGGCACGAGTTCGGCGATCCGATCAATCGGGATCATGTAGGAGAACGCCAGGTCGTTGTCGCCGGGCAACGCCAGGTCCAGGTCGCCGCGCCAGCTCACCACCATGCCGACGACCCGTTCGGGACGCCCGTCGCCCGCGCCGCGCACCTGGACGGCGGCGCCGCTGAACCCCGGCCGCACCACCTGCTCGTTGCGCCCGGCGTCGAGCTGGATCCACGCACCGTGCGCCCCGCTGATCCGGCCGGTCAGCCACATGCCGTCGGCGAAGCTCCGCGCGTAACCGCCGATCCACACCTCGCGGCCGCGCTCCAGGCTCCGGTCGAGCGTCGCGGGGGTGGCCTGCGGGCGCGGGCTGTCCAGGGCGAGTACGGCGATGTCCTCGCGGGTCGCGCCGAGGCCGGGCAGCCACCCGTCCTCGGCGACCCGTGCCCCGACCGGAGCGATGCCGGGGTTCTCGGCGAACTCCACCCACATCCGGGCGCCCGGCTCGCCGACGACATGGGCGCACGTCAGCGCCCGGTCCTGGGTGAGGAGCACTCCGGCGCCGCACACCGGCCCGTGCGGCTCGCCACGGCGCAGCCGGAGTCGCCAGTCCGCCTTCAACTCCCCCATAGCGCATGAGGGTACGCGCGCAACGGGTGCCGCTCCCAGTCCCTGGACATGTTCCGGTCACCCGGTGTCTACCGGACGTCACACCGCAGGGTGCGTCCCTCCGTCCCCGGTTCGACCCTGAGCACCAGGCGCCGGCCGGTGGAGCGCACCTCGATGCCGGGGTCCGCCGAGACGACAGCGCTCACCGGCCGCTCCCAGACGACGTCCACCGGCGCACCGGTCCGGTCGGGGCCGCTGACACACACCGTCGTCGAACGCCTCCCCTCCCGTACGAGCACGCTCGCCGCGGCCGTGACGGAGAGCGGACCGGCCTCCCCCGGCTGCCAGAAGTTGGCGGCGGTCACCCCCTGCGAGCGGACGGCGACCGCCTGCGCTGCGGCCGTGTTGGCGAGCACGGTCAGCCAGCGCCGTTTGGCGGCACGGGCGGTGACGGCACCTCGGGAGGCGCCCGGCATCAGCAGGTAGACGTACTCGGCGTCGACCGGATCGGTGCCGTGGTCGAGCCAGAGCGTCTGGTAGCGGCGGGTGCGGCGCTCGGTGGAGCTGGTGGTGTTGATGTCGGACCAGGCGCCGGTGCGGTCCTCGCGCAGGGTGCGCAGGCCGGCGCCGCCGCCGGGGAGGACCCAGCCGCCGTGGCCCTCCAGGTGGGCCCAGCGGGGGCCGGCGCCCGCCTCCACGGTGAGCCGTTGCGTGCCGCCCTCGCCGAGCATGCGGTTGTCGACGATCGTCTCGACGGGGGCCTGGTCGGTGCCGGTGATGCCGGCGCCGAGGCAGATGACCGTGTCGGCGACGCAGAACCACGACTTGTGGGCCTCCAGGGTCGAGCCGAGGCCCTTGAGGTGCTGGCCCACCGCGCCGAATTCGCCGTCCGTGGCGCCGCCGACCCATTTCACCGCGGGCCTGGGCGCACCCCATTCGCCGCCCGCCTTGTCGGCGAGCCGCTTGGTGGACACGGTCGTTCCGGGCAGCCGGTAGGGGTCGACGGTCGGCCAGAACCAGTCGGTGTACTGGTCGTTCTCCTTCTCGCCGGGCCACCAGTAGAGCATTCCGGCGCCGGTGTGCCAGCCGCGCGGATTCTCGCCGTTGCCGCACTCGTAGTGCGCGATCCGCTCCGAGGCCATGGAGATGCCCGCGGCCCAGCCCGGGCGCCGGTGGACGGCGCGGGCCATGCCGGTGAAGAGGTGGTGGCCCACCCGCTCGGGCGCGGCCGGCGCCGCGGTGGCCTGGACGGCGTGCAGCCGGGCCAGGTCCGCGATGCCGAACTGGCGGGCGGTGAGGATCGGGCTCGTCCGGTCGCGGGCGATCCAGCCCTTGATCATGCCGTGCCACCGGTCGCGCTCGGCCGGGGAGGCACCCGCGGCGAGGAGGGCGATCCCGGCGATGATGCCCTGCCCGTGGAAGTGGTCGCCGCGCATCACCTGCAGATCGTCGCTCTTCAGGTAACCGCGGCTGATGGCACGGCCGTTGACGCTGTCCATGACCAGACCGTTGTAGATCAGCGGCGCGTAGGCGTGCTCGACGCTGTCCAGGATGATCTGCCGGTCCGGGTCGGTGACGGCCCAGGTGGATCCGGCGAGCAGCGCGAAGAGGCGGCCGAGGCCGTCGAGCATGACCTGGCCGTAGGTGCCGGAGTAGGCGACGGTGGTGTGCTGGATGAACGACCCGTCCGCGTACAGCCCGTCTCCGTCGGTGACGTACGGGAAGACGGGCGACAGTGCGTCCCTGGCCAGGGCGATCTTCGCGGGCGCCCGGCCGAGGACGCCGCGCAGGGTGACGGAGCGGCAGAGGTCGACGCGGTTGGCGCCGGTGGAGGTGCCGCTGTAGTCGCGGAGCACGGAGTCGGGGACGAAGTGGTCGACGGCGGCGCAGGCGGCCTCGACGCGGGCCGCGCCCAGGTGCTCGTACAGGACGGACGTGATGTCCATGAGGAGGCGCGGGCTGCCGATCTGCCACTCCCACCAGTTGCCGTACGGGGTGACGGAGGCGTGGTAGGCGGTCGCGGCGAGGTGGTCGTAGCCGCGGAGGATGTCGGCGAGGAGCGTGGCGTCGCCGGTCGATCCGGTGCCCGCCTGGGCGTACGCCTGGGTCATCGTCCACAGGCGGCTGTAGCTCTGGGTGATGCCGGACGGCGGGTCGTACGGGAAGCCTGGCCACAGCGAGTCGGCGGCCGGATTCATCGTCGCCCGGAACTCCCTTGCGAGCGTGCCGGTTTCGGTGAGACGGGAGGCAAAGGGTTCGACGGCCGCGTCGAAGCCGGTGCCGAGCGCGATGTCGGCCCAGCGCAGACGGAGGGCGTCGAATTCGTCGGCCCCGCTGGCTGCGTCGGTGGTTGCCACGGCCGTCGCGGCGGTGGCCGAGCCGGGAAGGGAGATCGCCAGTGCGGTGGCGGTCGAGAGGGCGAGCAGAGTACGGCGGGACATTTCGGATGGGTTCGGCATGTATGGCTCCCATTCGTCAGGGGGTGGACGCCGGCGCGGAAAGGGTGCGGGGTGGGTGGACGCCATCGCGAAAGGGGTGGGGAATGGTGCGGGGTGGGTGCTTGTCGTACGCACCCACCCCGCATCCTCCGTTCTCAACCACCGCAATGGAAGCGGGCGTCACCCCAGTCCGCGTGGTCGTTTCCGTTCCCGTCGCCGCCGTCGCCCACGACCAGGTCGACGTACTTGGCGCCGGTGATGTCCGCCGTGAGCGACCAGGCGTTGTCGACCGCCTTGAGAACCGGTGACTTCACCTTCTCGGTACCGTCGGCCAGGACGCTGAACTGCACGCTGCCGCGCGAGGTCTGCACGTCGTCCACGCCCACCTGGGCGGTGAAGGAGGTGCACTTGCCGCCCAGGTAGTAGCGGATCTTCGCCGGGGCGTGGCTGCCGAGGCCCTTGGCGTAGGTGGTGCCGCCGATCTTCAGCGGGGTGCCGTCGCCACTGCCCTGCTCGCCGTTGGAGAGGTCCCGCTCGACGGGCCCCCAGCCGTTCTCGGCGGCCGTCCAGTCGAGGTCGCTGGCCCAGCTGTCCGTGGTGGGCGGCGGCGGCAGGGTCCGTACGGAGGTCTGCGCGCCGAGCGTGCGCTGCGTGGCGCCGACCGTGTACGTCGCCCGGGAACTCAGGTTGTACGTCTGGTACTTGGCGTCGACCGGCGGGGTGACCCGCCAGCTGCCGGTGACCTTCGCGCCCGCTGCGACCGAGTCGAAGGTGACGGCGCCGGTGGGCTCCGCCTGCCAGCCCTCCGGGACGCTCAGGCTCAGCGCGACACCGGTCGCCGCGGTGGCCTCGTAGTTGGTGAAGCTCGCCTTGACGGTGTTGGCCGTACCCGGCTCCAGGGTCTCGGCGACCGGGTCGACGCTGAGCGTGCCGCAGGCGGCGAGCTCACCGGCCGGGGCCGGGCCGAGGTCGGTCACGGTGAACGCGTCGAGGACGAAGTCGGCACCGTCGGGTGCGTCGCCGCGCTTGCGCAGCCCGGTCCAGGTGTCGCCGCAGCCCGCGGTGACGGTCTCGGCGAAGTGACCGGTGGTGCGCTGCTGTCCGACGGGGGTGGTCCGGGTCTGGACCGAGTCGGGCTTGCCCTCGGCGGTGATCCGGTCGTAGCCGTCGACCCACTCGTAGGCGCCGGAGTGACTGGACTGGTAGTCGTACTCGACCTTGTAACGGTGACCGTCGGTCATCGGCACGGTCCAGGGGGCGGTGCGGTAGACGAGGCCGGTGTTCTCCTCGTGGGCCTTCAGGGACTCCTTGCCGCCGATGACGTCGTCGACGAGCTTTCCGTTCCAGCCGGCCTGGGTGTACGGGGCGTGCAGCTGGGAGATGACGGTCCGGGGGTCGGTGGAGCCGCCCGCATCGCCCTTGAGGAAGGGGCCCCAGCCCTGGTCGACGTCCTCGAAGTCCTCGTACACGACGGTGTTCTCGCGGGTGGCCGGAGCGTTCGCGACGATGCGTACGTCATCGGCCCGTACCGTCGCCGTGCTGCCCTTGGCCGCTTCGATGCGGAGCGTGGCGCGGCCGTTCGCGGGAGCGGTGAAGTTCACCTCGGCGCGCTGGAAGTACGTGCCGTGCCAGTCGGACGCGGCGACGTAGTCCTTGGCGGTGGAGCGGTCCACGGCGACGGACTTCCCGCCGATCGAGAGCGTCGTGTGCCGGGTCCTTCCCGGCTGGACCTCGATGAGCGCGGACGCGGTGTAGCGCGTGCCGGGCTTGAGGCCGGTGATGCTCTGGGAGAGGGCCGCGGTGGAACCGCCGGAGAGCTCGGCGCTGTTGCGGCCCTGGTCGTCGGTGTCGCGCGCGACGGTTCCGGTCTTCGACCAGGCGTCGAGCCCGTTGTCGTTGAAGCCGGGGTCGTCGACCAAGGTGCCCTCGCCCCACTTGGCGTCGGCGGCCTTGGGCGCCTGGTTCGGGTAGAGGACGTAGGGCTGTCCGGCCTCGGCGGTCAGCGTGATCTTCCCGCCCACCGGGCGGACGGTGCCGGTCTTGACCCGGCCGTTGTCGGTGAGCTTGTAGACGGTGTACGTGCCGCCCGACGGCACCTCCCAGCTGCTCGTACCGCCGGACCTGCTGTAGTGGTACAGCTTCTTGCCGCCGTCCCACGGCAGCAGGTAGTCGGTGCCACTGAGGACCTTGCGGCCGTGGTCGTAGAAGGTCCGCCTGCCGTCCTCGACGGTGCCCCGCAGATCGCCGGTGAAGGCGATGTCATTGCCGTCCCAGCGAGTGATCTTCTGCTGCTGGAGGTACTTGGCGGGCAGGTCGCGCTGCCAGACGTTGTCGTAGAAGGCGTTCCAGTCGGTCTCGCCGGTCCAGCCCTCGAACTCGTCGATGGCGGTCTGGCCGAGGACCGGGTCGTTGTTCCAGACGTCCTTCTCGTCGTTGCGGATGAACCGGATGATCTTCGAGTTGAGGCCCTTGTTGGTGGCGCCGCCGTAGTCGAGGTCGTTGGCCCAGTGCGACCAGAGCGAGCCGCGCTCGAACTTGTCGGCCCACTCGGAGGCGACGTTCCAGCCCTGCTTCTGCACGGACTGCAGGGTCTTGTCCGCGATCCAGCCGTGCGTGTAGTAGACGTCGATGTAGAGCAGGCTGAGGTTGGGGTCGGTCTCGTCGCGCAGCTGCTGGAAGCGCTTGGCCAGATCACCGCTGTTGATGTCGCGGCGCTGGTCGATGTAGTAGCTCTGGCCGAGCCAGTTCCAGCCGGGCTTGGTCTTGTCGACGAGCTTCTCGTCGAAGGCCTTGGCATCCGGGTACGCCTCGGTGGCGTTGACGTGGACGCCGAAGGTGGCGCCCCACTTCTTGCCGTCCTTGAGGAGCGCGTTGAGTTCCTTCAGTCCGCCGGCGCGCTCGTTGTAGTTGCCGCCGTAGTCGGGGTGGGCGGAGTCGTGGCCCTCGGAGGCGTACCCCTTGAGGAGCGCCATCTGCCCGAGGCCGTCGGTGGCGAGGGAGATCCGCTTGACGTCGTCCAGCGTGCGCAGGAAGGGGTGGGTGGCCTGGCTGGCGAAGTTGAACGGGATGTGCGTGATGACCCGGTCCGGGGTGTCCTTGCTGCCGGGCGCCGTGATGCCGATGGAGCGGAAGGCGACGGCGCCGTCCTGCCAGTCGACCGACTTGTCGCCGTTGGCGTCGGGGGTGACGACGACCTTCGCCCAGGGCAGGGCGTCCCCGCTCTCCGGCTTCGGCGCGCCCTCGCCGCGGTAGGTCCACTGCCCGGACCAGACGCCGACCCGGACGCTGCCGTCGTCGGCCTTGCGCGCCTGGTGCCAGAACCGGGCGTCGTCGCCGCCGGTGGCACCGGAGGGCTTGTCGTACGAGGAGTTGGACTCGATGGCCGCAGCCAGGGAGCCGGTGTTGACGATGGCGTACGAAGCGCCGACGGGGGCCTTGTCGGCGGCGATGTCCGGGGTGACCGGGGCGAAGACGTCGGCGGTCTTCGTCGAGTCGTTGTCCAGCCGCGTGAAGGCGGTGGCGGCGCCGGTGTCCGTGGAGCCGACGGAGACCAGGTCGTGGCCGGGGATGTCGATGGTGCCGACGCGGAACGCCTCGGTGTCGCGGACGGCCGTCACCTTGAAGGTTGTGGCGCGTCCGGAGACGGAGAGCGAGGCGTCGATCTCGATGCCGGGCAGATCGGTGAAGGTCAGCGTGTAGCGGGCGGCCGAGGCGGTGATCTCGGGGGCGCCCTTGAGCTTCACGGGGTGCGCGGTGCCGTTCAGGGTGACGGCGGTGACCGGCTGCGTACTGCCGAGCAGCCGGCTGCCACTGGCCTTGTCGGTGTACGCCAGAACGCGCGGGAAGTCGTCCGCGACGGCGACCGAGAGCTGCGCGGACTGGATGACGGCGGCGTCCGCGGGCACGGCGGACTCGACTACGGCGGGAGAGGGGGCGGCGGCGGTGGCGGGGAGCGCGGTCCCCACCAGCGCCAGGACGGCGGCTGAGGCGGCGGCGACAGCGCCCGCCGAAGTGAATCTTCGCGACATGTGCTCTGAGTAGCCCCCGTGACCGGACAGCGTCAACGACGTGCGGCTCCTCGGGGCGCTCCAGTCCAACAACCGTGTCGCGTAAGTCCAAGTGGCCGGTTGGCATCCACGCGGGGCGGCGCCAGGAGGGGGCGTCGTTCGTAACGTCCCGGAGGGCCGGCTCTACCTGGAACGGCACCACGGCCGCACACCCGCCGGCGTCGTCGCCCGCGTCATGCAGCGCATCCTCACGCTGACCACCGCCATCCGGCACAACCGGAGCGGACAGCCCGTCCTGCGCTCACTGACCGCCTACAACCACTAACCCTCGGGACCGATCACGTAGTTGGACGGTGCCAGGGTGCGCAGGACGTCGAACTCGTTGCCCTCGGGGTCGGCCATGACCACCCAGCTCCGGCCGGGGCCCTGGCCCACATCCACCTTGGCGGCGCCGAGGCCGAGCAGCCTGGCCACCTCGTCGTCGGTACTGCCGTCGATCGGGCTGACGTCAAGGTGGAGCCGATTCTTCCCGCTCTTGCCCTCGGGCACCCGGATGAACACCAGGGTGGGCGGCATCTGGCGGGCCCGGACCTCCTCGACGGCCGGCTCCCAGGAGCCGATCTCGACCTTGTCCTCGCTCCGGTCGATCACCTTGAAGTCCAGGACCGCGCACCAAAAGGCCGCGAGCCGCTCCGGATCGCGACAGTCGACAACCAACTCGGTGAATCTACTGGTCATGACTCCCCCAGACAGTACGGACGCGGGCTCAGCCCATGGGGCCGCGCCGCCCGTCCGGCAAGTCCGGGATCGCTACGACCACTACGTAACCGTAACCCTTGGAATCGATCACCTGGCCAGGCCTGTCCGGCGGATCTCGTGACCGTCTCAGTATCGGTTCGTCGGCATGGTCAGAGGCGGGGAGATCTCACAGATGGAGAGTGGGCCCGGCTGAAGCCGCATCTGCCGAAGTCCGGGCAGTGTGGTGGCCGTTGGGCCAGCCGTCGCAGGATCATCAACGGGATCCTGTACCGGCTGCGCGCTGGGGTGCCGTGGCGCTACCCGCGCGCTTCGGTCCGTGGAAGACCGTGTACGAGCGGCACAACGCTGGTCGGCGGACGGCACCTACATCCTCCACGGCACCGTCACCGTCGCCTCGATCCGGCTCCGGCTCCGCGCATGACCCGCCGGACAGGCCCTAGATCAGGCTGAGTGCCTGCATCGCATCGCGTTCGATGCGCGAGAGCTCGTGGAGGATGGTGCCGGCCTGCATGAGGTTCTTCGCGTCGCCGGATTCGCCTGCTGTCGCGACGAGTGCGGCCACCTGTGTCCAGAGGGTGGCGGCCTCGGTATACAGGGTGTGGCCGGTGCGCAGGTGGCTGCTGTCGATCAGCTGGGCGCACTCGGCGAGGAAGTCCCGGTAGAGATTGCGGAACAGGGCGCCGCCGGTGCCGGCCCTCTCCATGAGGACAGCTGTCCGTGGCAGGTCTTCCCGCGAATTGTCGCTGCGCTGCAGCCACTTCGGCACTTGCTTGGCGGTCTTCTCGATGCCCCGGTGGCCCAGGTTCGCGATGGGCGGGTTCAGGAAGGCGCCGGCGCAGGTCTTGATCGCGGGGATGATCCGGTCCTGCGGTGGCGTCGGGCTGCTGGGCGCTGTGATGGTGAAGGAGCGGTGCTTGGCGGTCATGGGGCCGCGCTGGGCCCTGGCTCTGGCCAGGCCGGCGAGGCTGGTGGAGACGGCTCCGCCCTGCGGGTCGGTGTCCACCAGGTAGGCGTGCTGTTCGTCGTAGCCGTACATGGCCACGACGTGCCCGCCGAAGTGCACCTTGGTGCTGAAGTAGTCCAGGTGGTAGCTGTCGAGTTGCAGGCCGACCGGCCGACCGGCGTCGATGGGTGCCGCCACGTTCTGCCATGCCTTGCGCGGGGACGTGGTCTCCCCGATCAGCAACTCGAGCCCGAGGGCAGCGGCCAGGTTCCTGGTGAGCGCGAACGGCTTGACCCTGCCTCCCAGGAAGGGAAAACCCATGGCTTTGCTGTCCCAGTAGATGAAGGACAGCCCGGAGCCGAGCCCGAACAGCATGGGCTCGGACAAGTCGAGTCCCTCATGCCGCAGCAGCACGCCCAGCGCCGTCGTCTCGCAGTGCTGCATGCCGCGAACATCGATGCCTTTCACCATGGCCATGCCGCTCATTCTCCTCCCTCACCTGACGACGACGCCGCAGACGGGCGTGCCGGACCACCGCGTCCCAGGCGTGATCCGCCGGACAGGCCCTATGGCTTGTGGTCCGGCGTCGATCCCGGCAGTCCTGCGTACCAGCCCTGGACGGCCGGCCAGAATCCGGCCGCACGCGTCCAGACCGTCTTCCCCGGCCACTGTCGCCGGTACGCGTGACCCGCCACACGGACGGCGGAGAACCATGGTGTGATGGCGCCGTGAGCCGCGCCGCAGAAGAGACCAACCGCCGCATGCTGCGGGCAAGGGATGCGATGGACCGCGGCTACGCACAGCCGCTGGACGTCCCGGCGCTGGCCCGGATCGCCCATGTGTCCCCGGCTCACTTCACCCGCACCTTCCGGGCCACGTTCGGCGAGACCCCGCACCGCTACCTGCAGCGCCGCCGGGTCGAGCGGGCGATGTTCCTGCTGCGGGAGACCGGGCGCAGCGTGACGGACATCTGCTTCGAAGTCGGCTTCGGCAGCCCGGGAACCTTCAGCCGCACGTTCCGCGACATCGTCGGCCGGTCGCCGAGGACGTACCGGAAGGAAGCCGCGGCCGTGGACGTACCGACGTGCTTCACGATGGCGTGGACACGGCCGAACACCTGACCGTCCGCACCCTCACCTACCGTCCGTCGACTGAGCAGTTTCGGATAAGTTTCCGTCCCGCCCGCCCAGTAGCGTGACGCACATGTTCAACGCCATCACGCACTCGCAGATTTACGTCCTCGACCAGGACGAGGCCCTCGACTTCTACGTCGGCAAGCTCGGCCTGGAGGTCAGTGCCGACGTCGACCTGGGCTTCATGCGCTGGCTGACCGTCAGCATCCCCGGTCACCCGGAGCGCCAGATCCTGCTGGAGAAGCCGGGCCCCCCGGCGATGTCCGAGGAGACGGCGCAGCAGGTCCGGGAGCTGGTGACCAAGGGCGCGACGGGAGGCTCGCTCATCTTCACCACGGACGACTGCCGCAAGACGTACGAGACGCTGCTGGGCCGGGGCGTCGAGTTCACCGAGGAACCCACCGACCGTCCGTACGGAACCGACTGCGGTCTCCGCGACCCCTTCGGCAACAGCATCCGCTTCACCCAGCCGAAGGCCTGACGGCCCGGGCCGCCGACGTCAGGGAAGGGCTGCCCTCGGGGAACCCGGGGCGGTGGATTCAAGGGGGCTGGGACGTGAGCGAAGGCCAGGACCGGCGCATCCTGCACGCGGAGCTGCGCCACGGAGCCGGCTGACACCTCGCGCTCCTGGTTCCCCATGCACGACTGCCCCCGTTCCGGCC
>NZ_JBHVFF010000292.1:0-10791 GCF_042801895.1 Streptomyces sp. NPDC057543
CGGCACCGGGGCGCGGGCCGGATCGCGTCAGACGTCCAACATGCCCGACGTGTCGATGACCTGGCGGATCGCCCGGCCCGAAGCCAACTCCTCCATCGCCGCGTTGATGTCGGCCAGCGGCAGTGTGCCCGTATGCATCTGTTCCACCGGCATCAGGCCCGCCCGCCACAGGTCCAGGAACCTCGGGATGTCGCGGCGCGGTACCGCGTCGCCCATGTACGAGCCGAGCAGGGACTTGCCCTCGCCCGCGAACGCCAGCGCCGGGACCTCCAGCACCCGGTCGGGTGCGGGGAGGCCCACCGAGACGACGGTGCCGCCCCGGGCCACGGCCGTCAGGCACTCCGCCATGACCTTGGGGCTGCCTACCGCCTCCACCGCCAACTCGGCGCCACCGGAGGTGAGTTCACGGATCGCTTCGACCGCCTCGCCGGGGGCGTACGCATGTGTCGCGCCCAGTCGGACGGCCAGCTCGCGCTTCTCCTGGACCGGGTCGACCGCGATGATCGGGTACGCCCCCGCCGCCCGGGCGCCCAGCACCGCCGAGAGCCCCACGCCGCCCAGGCCGTAGACCACCGTCGACCGGCCGGGACGCAGGGCCGCGGTGTTGATGACCGCCCCCGCGCCCGTCAGGACCGCGCAGCCGAACATCGACGCCACGGTGAACGGGATGTCCTTGGGGATCGGGACCACCGACTCCTGGGCCAGTACCGCGTGTTCGGAGAACGCGGAGACGCCCAGCTGGTGGTTGACCCGGTTGCCGCAGGCGTCGGTCAGCAGCGACGGGCCGTGCAGCAGCGCGCCCGATCCGTTCGCCGCCGCTGCCCGCGCGCACAGGGCGGGCCGGCCCGCCGCGCAGTCGGCGCAGAAGCCGCAGCTCGGCACGAACACGAGCGCCACATGGTCACCGGGGGAGACCCGGCCGACACCCGGTCCGGTGTCCTGGACGACGCCCACCGCTTCGTGGCCGAGCGCCATCGGCAGCGGGCGGACCCGGTCGCCGTTGACCACGGAGAGGTCCGAGTGGCAGAGCGAGGCGGCCGCGATACGGACCAGCACCTCGCCCTCGCGCGGGGCGCCCAGCTCCAGCTCCTCCACCTCCACCGGGCGGGTCTCGGAGTAGGGGCGGGCCGTCGATATCCCGCGCAGCACCACCGCACGGGTCTTCACGCCCGCACCTCCGGACGCGGGGCGCAGCGCAGCACGTCGCGGCTCTCCAACAGCGGGACGACCTTGCCGAGCACGATCTCCTGGAAGTGCGGGGAGGCGCAGTGCGCGGTGAAGTCGGCCTCGGAGCCGTACTCCTCGTACAGCACGATCGCCCGCGGGTCCTCGGTGCCCTGGTGGACCCGGTAGGCGAGATTGCCCGGCTCCTGGCGGGAGGCGGTGGCCATCGTGTCGAGCAGGGGCAGGACGGTGTTCTCCTCACCGGCCCTGGTGCGGTAGCGGGCGACGACTACGTATGTCATGGGGGCTTACTCCTGGGGTGCGGGAGGCCTCTTCAGGGCGGTGGGCGGGACCGGCGGCAACTGGTCCCGGCGCAGGTGCCAGAGGCGGGGGTCGGACGTGGCTGCCGCGGCCGACCCGAGGGCCAGCGCGAGTGCCACGTCCGCGGCGGTTTCCACGAAGCCGGCGGCGACCGACGGGGACATCGCGCGCTGTGCCTGCGCGCTCATCCGGCCGATGATCGGGGCGGGCATGATCTCGACCAGGTCCGGCGCCCCGCGCGAGATCGCGTCCGTGGAGCGGCGCAGATTGGACCGGTCGGTGACGAACACCTTCATCATCGTCAGCAGGCCGAGCGGGCGGCCCTTCTCTATGAGGGAGAGCCGGGTGCTGACCACGCCGTGCGCGCCCATGTTCTTGATGAACTCCAGCGCGCCCCGGTCCTGAGCCAGCCCGGGGCTGCTGTCCACGTTCACGAACACGGTCTTCCCCGCCCGGCCCAGTGCCGGCACGACCTGGGGCAGTTGCCCCACCGCGAGCGACGCGAGGATGCACACCTTGGCCGGTGCGGTCAGGAACTGCCGCAGCGGCTGCGTGCCGACGACCGACGCGACGACCGGCACCTCGGCGAACGCCGAGGCGAGCCGGGGGTCGAGCGCGGCACCGGACCGGGAGGGGGAAGAGGTCATGGCAAGGGCCTGCCTGGAGAAGGAGGGTTCGTGGCTGCTGAGGTCAGTTCAGCGGGGACGTACCGAATCGGCTGGGAAGGCCCAGTTTGCCAGGGTTGAGAATGCCGGCCGGGTCCAGGGCCTTCTTCACCGCGACGAACGTCGCGAAGCCCGCCCCGAGGGATTCCTCCAGGTAGGGGCCGCGCAGCAGGCCGCAGCCGTGGTGGTGGCTGAGCGCCGCCGCGTGCTCGATGAGTACGGCGTTGGCCGCGTCCCACACCGAGCGGTACCAGTCGCGCCGCGACTCGGGCGCCACCTCGCCACGCAGCGAGAAGTAGACGCAGGCGCCGTCGGTGTACGCGTGGGACTGGTGGGCCGAGGCGGCCAGGGTGCCGTCCACCGACTGGATCGCGGCGACCACCTCGTCGTAGATCACCGGGAGGTCGGTCCAGGAAGCGGCCATCTCCAGGGTGTCGGCGACGAAGCCGGGACCGGGCTTGAAGCCGTCGGCGGACTTGCCGACCAGCATCCGCTCGTCCAGCCAGCGCTCGAAGACCGCCTTGCTGTCCAGCTCCGGGCCGTACGCCTCGCAGACCTCCCGCGCCACCTTGATCGAGGCGTCGACGATGGCCGGGTCGCCCTCGTCGGCGATCAGCAGGAGGTTGGTCTCCGGGTGGCCGAAGTGGGTGCCCGACTCCAGGGCGTCGTACAGCCGCAGCACGGCCGGGGTGGCACCGCGCTGCATGATCCTGCGGCAGGCGTCCAGGCCCTCGGCGAAGGTCTTGAAGCCGAACGCGACGGCGTTCGCGTACTCGGGCAGCGGGTGGACGCGCAGCCGCGCGGAGACGATGACGCCGAGGGTTCCCTCCGAGCCGACGAACAGCTGGCGCAGGTCCGGGCCCACCGCGGCGCGGGCGTAGTCGCCGTACGTGGCACGCGTACCGTCCGCGTGCACGACGTCGACGCCGACGACCATGTCCTCGATCTTGCCGTAACGGGTGGAGAGCTGGCCGGCGCCCCGGCAGGCGATCCAGCCGCCGACCGTGGACACGGCGAACGCGGACGGCCAGTGGCCGGTGGTGACGCCGTACTCCTCCTGGAGCTGCTTCTCGAAGAGGTCGCCGAACATGCCGGCCTGGACGTCCACGATGTTCGACTCGGCGTCGAAGCCGGTGATCTCGTTCATTCCGCAGACGTCCAGGACGACGCCGCCGAAGACGGGGAGCGCGGCGCCCGTGACGTTGGAGCGGCCGGCGGACGGGGTGACCGGGATGCCGGCCTCGTGGCAGATCCGCAGCACGGCCGCGACCTGGTCGGCGTCGGCGGCCTCGACGATCACGGCGTTCGGCGTCGCCGGACGGCCCTCGGTCTCGCCGATCATCGAGCCGGCCCACCAGTCACGGGTCCGGGTGACGACCTCGTCGCGCGAGGTGTGCACCGCTTGCGCGGCCCCGCGCAGCGCCTCGAGCACGGATTCGGGAACGTCGACCGGGTCGACCTCGAGGGCGGCCTCGCCGTCCCCGATCGGGGTGTTCTGCGCCCACTTGGCGAAACTGGGGGCGCCGATCGTGTAGTTGCCCCGGTTGAACGGGTGGGTGATGGTCTGACGGCTGATCATGCTGCTGCCCCTTCGAGGAGTACGGACTTTTCGTGACGGACGGCTGCGAGGTACTCGGAGACCGAACGCTCCACCTCGGCCTCCGAGAGGTTCAGTTCCTGGCCGAGGATCGCGCCGACGGCCCCGGCGGCGTCGACGGAGGCGTCCCGGGCGAACAGCCGGGCGCGCAGCCGCCGGGAGAGGACGTCGTCGACCGAGCGGGCCAGTTCGGCGCGGGCCGCGTACACGACCTCCGCCTTGGTGTACGGGAGTCCCGCGACGACCGGCTCGGCCAGCGTCGGGTCGTCCTGGATCAGGTCGCCGACGAACCGGGCCTCGGTGCCGAAGCGTTCGCCGAGGTGTGCGGCGATGCCACCGGAGGCCGCGACGGCCTCGGCGTCGTAACCGGCACCGCCGAGCAGCGGGAGGTCGGTGGTGCGGCTCTTCCCCTTGCGGCCGAGGACCGTCATCACCTTGTCGATGACGAGCTCGCCCATGTGCCGACTGGTGGTGAGCTTGCCGCCGGTCACCGTCACCATGCCGGTGCGGCCGACGGTGATGTGGTGGTCGCGGCGCATGTCGAGCGTCGCGCCCTCCTTGCCGCCGACCAGCGGGCGCAGACCGCCGATGGAGCCGACCACGTCGTCCGGGGTGAGCTTCCCCTCGAAGGCGGTGTTGGCGCCCTCCAGCAGGAAGTCCATCTCCTCGCGGGTGCAGTGCACATCGTCGGGGGAACCCTGGTAGTCCTCGTCCGTGGTGCCGAGCACGACGCTGTTGCCCCAGCGGGTGCAGGTCGCGCGGCGGGCCCGGCCGGGGATCGGCACGGTGACCGTGCAGTTGATCCGGACCTTGTCCCACGGAACCACGATGTGGACGCCCTTGGCAGGCCTGACCTGCGGCTTGTGACCGTCGTCGGCCTTCGCGTCGAGCTCGTCGGTCCACACACCGGTCGCGTTGACGACGGCCCGCGAGCGGATGTCGATGGTGTCGCCGTCCGCCGAGACCCGGGCGCCGGACACCTTGCCCATCTGCATCAGCAGACCCTCGGCCTTGGCGCCGTTGAGGATCGTCGCGCCGAGCGCGGCGGCGGTCCGGACGATGGTCAGCACGAGCCGGGCGTCATCGGTGCGGGCGTCGAAGTACATCAGTCCGCCCTTGAGGTTCTCCGCGCGCAACGTCGGCGCCTGTGCGAGCACCTCGGGGACGGTGAGCCGCTGGTGGAGCTTGCCGATCCGCCAGCCGCCGACCAGGTCGTACGTCCACAGCAGACCCTCGAAGCCCTTTGCCAGGCGGGCGTCGAAGATGCCCTCCTTCTCCAGGATCGGGAAGAGGAACGGCAGCCGGTGCACCAGGTGCGGGGCGTTCTTGCGGAAGCGGTGACGTTCCAGGAGCGAGTGGCGGACCAGGTTGACGTTGCCCTGCTCGATGTAGCGCAGGCCGCCGTGCACCATCTTCGAGGACTTCGACGACGTGCCGGAGGCGAAGTCGTCCTTCTCGACCAGTGCCGCGCGCAGCCCGCGCGAGGCCGCGTCGAGCACGGCGTACGCCCCGGTGATGCCGCCGCCGATGACGAGCACGTCGTACGTGTCGTCGGCCAGCTGGCGCTTGAGGGCTGCCCGGTCGAGCAGCAGGGGCGTTCGGCGGGTCGCCGCGGCGCTTCGCCGCGGCTTCCGGGCGGGCATGGTGATCACAACATCAACTCCTGGTGTTTCGGTGCGGCGGCCGCGTGGTCGGGTACGGGCCGCCAGTGCGACGGTCGGGGGCCGTCAGTGGGGGGTGTGAGGTTCGGGGTCCTGCAGGGGGAGCAGGGCGGGGTCGTTCAGGTGGGCGATCAGCACGTCGCGCCAGGCGGCCCGCTGCTCGGCGCGCTCGGCCGCCGCGATCGAGGGCTCGAAGACCTGGCCGTGCGGCTGGGCCTCGACGACCTCTTCGAGCGAGGACCACAGGCCCTGGGCGACCCCGGCCAGGTAGGCGGTGCCGCGCAGGCTGGCGGTGGCGGAGTCGGAGACCCGCTCCAGCGGCAGGCCGGTCAGGTCGGCCTGGATCCGCATGAGCGGGTCGCTGCCGGAGACCCCGCCGCCGACCCGGAGCCGGGTGAACGGCGTGCCCATGGTGTCGGCGACTCCGTCGATCAGGTCGCACACGGAGTGCGCGATCCCGTCGAGCACGGCGCGGGCGAGATCGGCGCGGGTGGTGGCGAGGGTGAGCCCGGTGAGGGAGGCGGTGGCCTCCGGGTGCCAGACCGGCGTACGGACCCCGGCGAGCGCCGGGACGAAACGCGGGGTGCGGCCCGGCCGGGTGGGGACCCGGCCCGCTTCCTCACCGAGCTCCTTCGGCGATGCGAACAGCCCCAGGTCGTCGCAGAGCCAGCGCAGCGCCGAACCCGCCGTGGAGGTATATGCCTCCAGGCTGTAGTGGCTGGTGTCGCCCTGCCGCCGGCCGGGCTGGGCGAGCACCCCGGAGATGTCCGGCCGGGGCAGGGCGGGCGTGGTGCCGGTCGCCGCGTCGACGAAGGCGCCGGTCCCGTACACGCACATGCCCTGCCCTGCGGCGAGACCGCCGAGCGCGATCAGTGCGGCGTGCTGGTCGCCCATGGAGGCGGCCAGCGGGACGGCGATCCCGAGGGCGGCCGGGTCGGTGGTACCGAATCCGGCGTCGTCGGAGCGGAGTTCCGGAAGCAGGTCGAGGGGGAAGCCGAGGTGGCTGATCCACTCCTCGTCCCAGGCGTGCCGTTCCAGCAGATAGCCGCCGCTGGACGCGGCGTTGGTCGGGGTGGTGGCGTGCACGGCACCACCGGTGAGGCGCCAGATCAGCCAGGTGTCGACGGTGCCGAAGAGCAGCCGGCCCTCGCGGTGTGCGGCGGCCACCTCCGGGTGTGCGGCGATCTGCCGCGCGGCCCAGAGGAACGGGGCGCGGGCGCCAACCGGCCGGCCCTGGCGGGCCAGCAGGGCGGCGTCCCACTCCGCCTCGTACGCGGTGAGCTCATGGGCGTAACGCCGGTCCTGCCACACCACCGCGGGCAGCAACGGCCGCCCGGTGACCCGGTCCCACAGCATCGCGGTGGCCCGCTGGGTGGAGAGCGCCACCGCGGTGATCCCGATGCCCTCCTCGCGGGCCCGGCCGACGGCCCGGCGCGCCACCTCGACGGTGGCGCTCCAGATCTCCATCGGGTCCTGCTCGACCGAGAGGTCGTCCGGATGGCTGACCTTGATCGACCGGTAGAACACCTCGTGGGCCGCGCCGGAGTCGAGGACGACTCCGGCCCTGGTGCCCGTGGTGCCCTCGTCGATGGACAGCACACCGCGCCGTGGGGCGGCGCCGGGGAACGTCTGCGTCATTGCAGCCCTTTCATTGCGAGCATCGCGAGCTGTGCGGAGGGATACGAGAGGGGAGGGGACCATCGTGTGGTGCGGCAGGCCCGGGGCCCGGTCAGCGCGCGGTCGCGGAGCGCGCGTCTTCCGGTTCGCCGGCCCGGACGCCGACGCCGGCCCGGTCCTGTCCGGCGGCCTCGTCCGGGGACGCGGCCTTCGTCGGGTCCCACTTGATCGCCAGGCAGGTGATCAGGCCGAGCAGCGGCACGACGGAGAGCACCAGGAAGGTGTCGGCGAGCCCCAGCGAGTCCTTGATCTGCGGGAAGACGTACAGCCCGACGACACTGCCGAAGCTGCCGACCATCCCGGTGACACCGGTGCCGAGGGCGCGGACATCACTGCTGTACGAGAGCGCGGCGATGGACTTGCCGTTGGCGCCGGGACCCGCGGAGTGGCAGAGGATGAACAGCACCGGCAGCAGGAACGCCACGGCAGTGGGAACCTTCTCGAAGGTCAGGCCCATCGCGAGCAGTGCGACGAAGACCCCGGCGAAACCGGCCGCGGAGCTGAGCCGCAGCCCGAGCCGCCGGCCGAAGTACGCCGAGAGGAGACCGCCGGCGATACCGAAGGCGTTGAAGACCATCGAGCCGATGGTGGCCTTCTCGAAGCTCTCGCCGAAGATGGTCAGACTGATCAGCGGGAGGTACCAGCCGACCGCGAAGTACTGCATCGACTGCCCGAGCGAGATGACCGAGGAGAGGATCGTCCGGGGCAGGTACTCGCCCTTGAAGAGCAGCCCGGCCTGACGGAACCCGATGGCGGGCGCCTCGGTGGCCGCGCGGGTCGCCTCGTCGGGCTTACCGGCGACGGCCTTGATCCGGTAGATCTTGTCCAGGTTGACGACGGCCTCGTCCAGCCGGCCCTTGCTCGCCAGCCAGGTGGGGCTCTCCCGGAGCATCAGCCACTGGCCCAGCAGCAGCACGACGGCGACGACCGCGGCCGAGCCGACCGACCAGCGCCAGATGTCCGCGCCGACGTCCAGGTTGAAGAAGAGCAGGGCGAGCGCGAGGTTGCTGGTGGTGGCGACGTACCAGACGGCCTGCCAGAGGTTCAGCCGGCCGCCCAGCTTCGCGGGCGTGTATTCGGCGAGCAGCGCCATGGCGACGGCGAAGTCGATGCCGTACGCGACACCCACCAGGACCCGGCCGACCCAGACGACGGTGAAGTCACCGGCGAACGCGGCCAGCAGGGCCCCCGCGATGGCGAACACCTTGGCGATGAGCAGTGGGGGAACGCGGCCGATCCGGGTGGCGAGCCAGCCGCCGACGGGGTTGAAGATGATCGCCAGGGCCGGAGCGGTGGCCGTGAGGATCGAGACCTGGGTGCTGGTGAGCTCCATCTGGGACGTCATCGGTCCCAGACCGGCGCTCAGCGCGGCGTTCGAATAGGCGTCGAGAAACAGCCCGCCGAACACGAGAAACCAGATGACTTGCGCCCGGCCGGTGATCTTTCCCAGCCCATCGATGAGCGCAACGACGTCGGCGACGCCTTTGACGCTCGGACGTTGTGCCATGAATCCGCCTTCGAGGAAGACCCATCGGCGGCACGGGGAGCACAAAAAAACAGGCATGACGAAACCACCGACAGGTGGTCTATGTCTGTGCCTGTCAAAACACTGCGGAAAGCGCCGCAGCACGTGAACTGCAAGGAATGCGAACTACGCAGTGAGGTTAAGAACGAGTCAGGAGAAACGTCAAGGGTTTCCGGCAGGTTACTCAAACGTGACGTGGGACTTCATGGTACGTGCACTGCCCCGCCGGCATCCGACGGCCCCCGGGGCGGTGCGCGTGACCCGTCGGACCGCGGAAGACGCCCGCTTCGCCGCCATTGCCGACTCCAGGGCGGACAGGTCGTCTCGCTGGCTTGCCCGGGTCACGGCGCAGGACGGTCAGCAGCGGGGTGTCGGCGGCCCTGTCCGCGGTCCTGGCCTCCTCGGCCGCGGCCTGCCGGGCGGCCGGCGGCCGGCCGTCGGATGCTCGGCGCTTCGACTCGTATCCGGTCGGCAGAGTTGTGGGCCAGGAAGCTGCCGCACTCTGCACAAGTACGCACAGCCGGGTCGATGGCACGATTCCGGGCATGACGGATGTCCGGGAAGTGAGTTGCCGCCCCCTTTACCGGCGTGCCCTGTGGTTCTTCGTCGGGCTCGGGGCGACCGGGGCGGGCGTGACCGTGGTGCGTTCGGTGTATTGGGGGCCGGACCCGTGGCTGGGCGTCGGCCTGCTGTTCGCGCTGGTTGGCATGGCGTCGCTCCGCGCGGTCACTGCCCGGGTGGGCGCCGATGCGTACGGCTTGTACTCCCGGACGCTGCTGCACCGCCGGATCGCGCCGTGGAGCGAGGTCGCCGACCTGTGTGTACACCTGAGACACAGGCACCGGGGCCAGGATGTCCGTCGCGTCGGCCTGGTGCTGCGCGACGGCCGCAAGCGGGTCCTGCCACTGCCGCAGAGCCGGTCCTCCGACGATCCGGACTTCGACGCGCAGTTGGACGCGCTCCGCGCGCTGCACCGCCGGTACGGGGCACCGGAGTCGAGCCACGTTCCCGTCGTCACGGACCGCACCGCCGGGCGTGGCTGGGCGGGGGCGTCGAGTCTGTGCGTGCTGTTGCTGGCGTGTGCGGGCGTGGCCGCGCTGGCCGTGCCGGATGCCGCCTCGGATCAGCGTGCGTGGAGGTCGGCCACCCCGTGCTCCGCCGGGACGCCCGCCACGAAACGCGGCGAGTGCCTGACCACCGTGCCGGCTGTGATCGCGCGGACCGAGGTCAACCGTCCCAAGCGGAGCAGCTGGGTGTACTTCACCGGCAATCGGCCGCTGGAAAGGGTCGCGGTCTCGCGGGAGGACGCCCAGGCGTTCCGGCCTGGCGACAGGGTCGAACTGACCGCCTGGCGCGGCGAGGTGAGAAAGATCGCGGGGGAGCACCACGTGTGGCGCGAGCACATGCCCGGTGCCGGGGAAGCAGCCGTGGTCGCGGCCGCGTTCGTCCTTGCCGCGGGTTGCCCCGGTACCCGGGTGCTGTTGCGTCTGCGCGGGCGTCGGCTGCCCGATGACGAGGTCCTCCCGTCGGCCCTTCCGTTCGCGGCACCGCTCGTCGCTACCGCTCTGTGGTTGCTGCCGCTCTGCTACCTCCACCCCACGACTCTGCTCGACTCCGTGGCGATCAGATGGGCGGCCGCGGGCTCGCTGGTCACCCTGGGTCTCCTCGTCCGGGCCTGGCGCGCCACCCGTATCCGTACGCCCGAAGAGGCCCGAGAGGCAGGAGAGGGCAGAGCTACCGGAGAGTCCGCCGAGGGGGAAGAGGTGTTCCTGTCCGCCCGCTTTCTGGAGGACACCGACTACAACCCGTACGGCTTCGGCACCCACATCGTCCTCGGCGGCGGCGGCCCGCCCGCGGTGACGCCCCACCCCGGCCCCGGCCGGTTCGCGGCGAAGCGGATACCGGTGGAGCGGCTCACCGTGAAGGACGTGCGGCGCGCCCGGGGCGGCGACGGCGACACCATCCCCGCGAACTGGCACATAGCCAATCTCGATGACGCGGGCAATCCGGTCCGCCTCGCGGCCGCCCCGGCCGACCTGAACCGCATCATCCGAGCGCTGGGTTCTGTGAAATCCCCGGTGAACACCCCTGCGAACGCCACGGACCGCGAGGTGTGACCGGCCTCGGTGGCCGGAACCGTCGAGAGTTCCCCGCACGGGCCCCGGTGTGTGCACCGGGGCC
>NZ_JBHVFF010000293.1:0-10680 GCF_042801895.1 Streptomyces sp. NPDC057543
CCCCCACACATGTCGTCCACTACCCGGCGCAGAGGCAGAACGGGTGCCCCGCCGGGTCCGCGTACACCCGGAAGCTCCGCTCCCGGTCGTCCGCCTCCAGGGCGGTGGCGCCCAGGGCGAGCGCCTCCTTCTCCGCCGCGTCCAGATCCGCCACCGTCAGATCCAGGTGGACCTGCTGCGGTGCGTCCGCACTCGGCCACCGCGGCGGTACGTAACCGGGCGCGGCCTGGAACGCGAGGAGCGTGCTCCCGACGCCGGTCAGCTCCACCCAGTCCTCCCCGCCGGGCACGATCTCTCCGCCGAGCAGCCCTGCGTAGAAACCGGCGAGCGCGGCCGGGTCGGGGCAGTCCAGAACGACCGATCCCAGGGTGGCGACAGCCATGGCAATTCCTCCTCGGGCAGATGGATGCAGTCGGTTACCTCTAAATGGCTTCAACAGGTAACCGTTACTGCATGCTGCCGCAAAGGAAGTAACGTCGCAACCATGAGGTCGCAACCATGAGGTCGCAATCGTGAGGTCGCAGTCATGAGGTCGCAGGCATGAGCGAGAAGGAACCCGCGCCCGGCGCACTCGCCCTGATCGAGGCCCTGGTCAACACGCTGGACATCGAGACCGGCGCGGACACCCTCGACACGGCGGACGGGCGCGCCGCCTTCGGCCTTGCCGAGCCGGACGTCCCGGAGGCCCGGGTCCTGCGCGAGGCGCTCCGTACCGCCTGCCTCGCCCATGCCGGCCACCGCCCGCCGGACCGTTCCGCGGCACCCCCGCTCGACCGGCTCCTCGTCGGAGCGCCCCTGCGCGTCACCGTGGACGCGGCGGGCGTCGCCGCACTGCGGCCCGTCGCCGAACCGGCCGGGCTGACCGCCCGCGTCGCGGCCGCCATCGCCGCGGCGGCGGCCGATGGCACCTGGGCCCGGCTCAAGGCGTGCGAGGCCGACGACTGTCAATGGGCGTACTACGACCGCAGCCCGGCTGGGCGCCGGCGCTGGTGCTCCATGTCGGTGTGCGGGGCCCGCGCCAAGATGCGCACCTACCGCGCGAAGCGCGGCTGACGGTGCGAACGGCCGGGCGCTGTCAGGCCTTCGGCCGTCCCATGGCCCGGTACGTCCAGCCGGCCCCGCGCCACAACTCGCTGTCGAGCGCGTTGCGGCCGTCCAGGATGATCCGGCGGGAGGTGACCTCGCCGAGCGCCGCCGGGTCCAGTTCGCGGAACTCCCGCCACTCCGTCAGGTGCAGCACCACGTCCGCGCCGCGCACCGCGTCCAGCGCCGAATCGGCGTAACCGAGGGTGGGGAAGAGCCGACGGGCGTTGTCCATGCCCTTCGGGTCGAAGACGGTGACCTGGCCGCCCTGGAGATGGATCTGCCCGGCCACGTTCAGCGCGGGCGAGTCCCGTACGTCGTCCGAGTCCGGCTTGAACGTGGCGCCCAGGACCGCCACCCGCTTGCCGAGGAACGAATCGCCGCCCACCGCCTCCCGGGCCAGCTCCACCATGTGGCCGCGGCGCCGCATGTTGATGGAGTCGACCTCGCGGAGGAAGGTCAGTGCCTGGTCCGCGCCCAGCTCACCGGCGCGTGCCATGAAGGCCCGGATGTCCTTGGGCAGACAGCCGCCGCCGAAGCCGATCCCGGCCCGCAGGAACTTGGACCCGATCCGGTCGTCGTGCCCGATCGCCTCGGCCAGCTTCTTCACATCGCCGTCGGCGGCCTCGCAGACCTCCGCCATGGCGTTGATGAAAGAGATCTTCGTGGCCAGGAAGGAATTGGCCGCGGTCTTCACCAGCTCGGCGGTCGGGAAGTCCGTCACCACGAACGGCGACCCCTCGGCGACCGGTACCGCGTACACCTCGCGCAGCAGCTTCTCGGCCCGCTCGCTCGCCACCCCGACGACGATCCGGTCCGGGTGCAGGGTGTCCTTGACGGCGAAGCCCTCGCGCAGGAACTCCGGGTTCCAGGCCAGCTCCGCGTCCGCGCCCGCCGGTGCCAGCTCCGCCAGCCGCGCCGCGAGCCGGGCCGCCGAACCGACCGGCACGGTCGACTTCCCGACGACCAGGGCGGGCCGGGTCAGATGCGGCGCCAGCGACTCGAAGGCGGTGTCGACGTAACTCATGTCACAGGCGTACTCACCGTGCTTCTGCGGAGTGTTCACGCAGACGAAGTGGACGTCGCCGAACGCCGCCACCTCTTCCGGCGAGGTGGTGAACCGCAGCCGCCCCGTGGACCCCTCGATGCCCTCGACGTGCTTGCGCAGCAAATCCTCCAGGCCCGGCTCGTACATCGGGACCCTGCCACTGCTCAGCATCTGGACCTTCTCGGGCACGACATCGAGGCCGAGCACTTCGAAGCCCAGTTCCGCCATGGCCGCGGCGTGGGTGGCGCCGAGGTAGCCGGTGCCGATCACAGTGATCCTGAGGGCCATGTAGTGCTCCTGAGAGATGCGGACAGACGTGCGGTGAACGAGCATAGTCGTGCCCCCGAAGGCCCGGTTTCCGGCTGCCTGAGCAGCTTCTCCCACCCCTGTCGCCAAGCTCACGCGCGCATTGCATAGGCCATTTCGGGGACCGGACCCTAAAATTGGGTTACTTAACGGTAGTTAGCATCTTGGGGAGTGAGCGTCTTGGCGGGTTCGACCGATTTCGACCTGTACCGTCCGGCCGAGGAGCACGAGATGCTCCGGGAGACGGTGCGCGCGCTGGCCGAGGCGAAGATCGCCCCGCACGCGGCAGCGGTCGACGAGGAGGCGCGCTTCCCGCAGGAGGCGCTGGACGCCCTGACCGCCGCGGACCTGCACGCGGTGCACGTACCGGAGGAGTACGGCGGCGCGGGCGCCGACGCCCTCGCCACGGTCATCGTGATCGAGGAGGTGGCCCGCGTCTGCGCCTCCTCCTCCCTCATCCCGGCCGTGAACAAGCTCGGCTCGCTCCCGGTGATCCTGTCCGGCTCCGAGGACCTGAAGAAGAAGTACCTGGGCCCGCTCGCCAAGGGCGACGGCATGTTCTCGTACTGCCTCTCCGAGCCCGACGCGGGTTCCGACGCGGCCGGCATGAAGACCAGGGCCGTGCGCGACGGCGACTTCTGGGTCCTCAACGGCGTGAAGCGCTGGATCACCAACGCGGGCGTCTCCGAGTACTACACGGTCATGGCCGTCACCGACCCGACCAAGCGCTCCAAGGGCATCTCGGCCTTCGTCGTCGAGAAGTCGGACGAGGGCGTCTCCTTCGGCGCCCCGGAGAAGAAGCTCGGTATCAAGGGCTCCCCGACCCGCGAGGTCTACTTCGACAACGTCCGCATCCCCGCGGACCGCATCATCGGCGAGGAGGGCACCGGCTTCGCCACCGCGATGAAGACCCTGGACCACACCCGCATCACCATCGCGGCCCAGGCCCTCGGCATCGCCCAGGGCGCCCTCGACTACGCCAAGGGCTACGTGCAGGAGCGCAAGCAGTTCGGCAAGCCGATCGGCGACTTCCAGGGCGTCCAGTTCATGCTCGCCGACATGGCCATGAAGCTGGAAGCGGCCCGTCAGCTCACCTACTCGGCCGCCGCCAAGTCCGAGCGCCTCGACGGCGACCTCACCTTCTTCGGCGCCGCGGCCAAGTGCTTCGCCTCCGACGTCGCGATGGAGATCACCACGGACGCGGTCCAGCTGCTCGGCGGCTACGGCTACACCCGGGACTACCCGGTGGAGCGGATGATGCGCGACGCGAAGATCACGCAGATCTACGAAGGCACGAACCAGGTCCAGCGCATCGTCATGGCGCGGAACCTGCCGTAACGGTTGCTGCTCCGGCGTCCGGCCCCCGATGTGTGCGTCGGGGGCCGGACGTGTGTATGCGGCGGGGAGGCCGGGGTTGGATCACTCCCAGGCGAAGACTCCCTCGGCAGTGGCGGCGGTGGTGGCGCGATTGAGCCACTGATGCAGGAGTTGGGGGTCGTTGCAGCTCGTGATCTTCTCTCGGAACTCGTCGGAAACGGCGATACCGCGCATCTCGAGGACGAGCAGGAGCCCATCGGCCCGTCCTCTGGCTCGGCATGTGCGCGGCCGGCTCCGAGGGAAGCCCCAATCCCCGAGATGAGCCGTGGCGAACAGACGGGCGAGCCGCGCACCTCGGCGGGTGGGGGAGAGCAGCACCGTGAACTGCCGGGTGGGAGTGGAACGTTCGGTTCGAGTGATTTCTTGGGTCACGTCACTCAGCGTGGTCGCGCCCGCATACCGTGAATAGCGACGAGCCGCTTACGTACGGCGATTGTCCCGGCCTTGTCCAGTGCTGTCCCGGCTGTCCGGGGTGACGTGCTGGGGACACCAGGGGTTGAGCAAAGACCGCATGCACGTGGGAAGTGGGGCACGGATGAGCGTGGATGAGACCGGTACGGAGCGCGGCGACGGCGGGGCGGACGAGCCGGGCTGGGACGTCGATCCCGATGACGAGTCCGGGGTGGCGGTGGTCGCTGCGGTGGGCCGCCAGATCAAGGCCTGGCGGGAGTCGGCGGGGCTGCGGGCCGGCGAGTTCGGGGCTGCGATCGGGTACGGGGAGGACCTGGTCTACAAGGTGGAGGGCGGGCGGCGCATTCCTCGGCCGGAGTTCCTGGACAGGGCGGACGAGGTGCTGGGCGCGGGCGGGAAGCTCGCTGCGATGAAGCGGGATGTGGCGGAGGTCCGGTACCCGAAGAAGGTGCGGGATCTGGCGAAGTTGGAGGCCAAGGTCGTCGAGCTGGAGGCGTACCACCACCACAACATCAATGGCCTGTTGCAGACCGAGGAGCATATGCGGGCTCTGTTCGCGTCGTGGCTTCCCGCCTACACGTTGGACGAGATGGACCGCGTGGTGGCTGCTCGCATGGCCCGGCGATCCATTTTCGACCGGAATCCCCTTCCGTCGCTGAGTTTTGTCCAGGAAGAGGTGACGCTTCGCCGTCCTGTCGGAGGCACAATGGTGTTGCGTCGGCAACTCGAACGCCTCTTGGAAGTAGGGCGGTTGCGGAATGTGGCGATCCAGGTGATGCCGACCCATCGCGAGGAGCATCCCGGGACGGGCGGGCTGATCGAGGTTCTGAAGTTCCCCGACGGCAGTGCGGTGGGGCGTTCCGAGGGCGCGTTCAGCGGACGCCCGGTCTCCGACCCGAAGCAGCTCAGGATCCTTGGGTTGCGCTATGGGATGATCCGGGCCCAGGCTCTTTCGCCACGGGAGTCGCTGGCCTTCATCGAGCAAGTTCTGGGAGAGACATGATCCACAAGCCCTTTGCCAGGGACGCCTCGGAGCTGGAGTGGTTCAAGAGCAGTTACAGCAGCAGTGGCGACGGTAACGACTGCGTTGAGGTGGCGTCCGCACCCGGTACGGTCCACGTCCGTGACTCCAAGAACTTGCAGGGGGCCCGGCTCGCTTTCGCGTCAGGTGCTTGGGCGGGCTTCGTGCCGTACGCCGCCGGGCACTGATCCCACGCGCACTCGGTGGCTATCACGTTGGCGTGCAGGCTGCTGCGGGCGGCCGAGGTTGGATTCATTGGCAACGGACCTGACCGTTCTCACTGAAGCCGGTCGCCGTCTCATCCGATCCAGCCGCCCAAGCGATACGGCAGAGTCGAAGCACGGTAGCTGACACGGCGACAGGTGTGCGTCGCCATGATGACCGCCGGCATGGCGACCTGACTGGTGCCGAGCCTCCAGTAGGGTCCGGTCATGGCCATGGATCACCCCAACTCGTGGGCTGCCGAAGCGATCCGACGGGTACAGTCGGACGGCCGACGTCTGACACCGACGCCCCTGCGTCCGCTCCCGCTACCCGCAATCCGGGACGTCGAGATCTACGTCAAGGACGAGTCCGCGCATCCCACCGGCAGTATGAAGTACCGCCTGGTGCGGGCCATGTTCTGTGAGGCGATAGCCAGCGGCGCCATCAGGGCGGATACGTCGGTGATCGCGGCTACGAGCGGGGCAGTCGCCGTCGCCGGAGCCCACTTCGCGAGACTGCTGGGTCTGGTGTTCACCGCCGTCGTACCGGCGAAGACCTCTATGGACGTCCTGGCCAGGATCGAGAGGGAGGGCGGCCGGTGGCAGGTGGGCGAGCAGCCGCCGGCCGCGGTGCAGGGGGAGGCGAGGGCGTTGGCCGAGCAGCTCGGTGGCCACTTCCTGGACCACTTCACCGACGCGGAGCGAGCGGTGGCCGGATGGGGTGAGCCGACGATCGCCGACGAGATCTTCGTTCAACTGAGCAGGGAGCCACACCCCATCCCGAAGTGGATCGTCACCGGTGCCGGAACGGGGGCGACCTCGGCAGCGGTCGGGCGCCACCTGCGGCGACACGGTCATCCGACCCGGCTGGCCGTGGTGGACCCGGAGAACTCCGCCTACTTCCCCGCGTGGGCGAGCGGCTGTGCCGACTACACCACGGGGATGCCCTCGCGGATACCTGGCATCGGTCGCCCACGCATCGAACCCGGCTTCCTGCCGGCGGTGATCGACCTGATGATCCCGGTACCGGACGCGGCGTCCATTGCAGCCCTGCGGTGGCTTCGCACCACTGCCGGGATCGAAGCCGGACCGGCGACCGGCACCAACCTCTGGGGGACGTGCCACCTCGTGGCACGGATGCGCGAGGCGGGAACGCAGGGCAGCATCGTCACCATCATCGGCGACACCGCTGATCCGTACCGGAACACCCACCTCAACACGGCGTGGGTGCGTGCGCGAGGCCTCGACCCCACACCGTACGAGGCCGAGATCGAGCGGTTCGCCCGCACCGGGGAATGGCCGGCCGGACAGCGGCCCGCGTGACGGCCGGGCGCGGATGCCCCTCGGGCCGCTACCCCGACCGGATTGGACGAGATGGCGACCGGCTTCGGTGAGAACGGTCAGCACACCGGAGGCAGTTGGTGATCAACCCAGCCATATGGCGACGGGAGATGACGTCATCGCCCGTGTCGCTGCTTGCGTTGCGTGAACTATTCGCTGTGACGTGACGAGGAACATCCGTAGGGTCCGTGCATGGCAGACAAGAGTGAGCGGGCCGTTCAAGCGGCCATTGACGCGGAGATGCGGCTTCTCGACCCTGACGTGCGTGCTTCGCCGGCCCTGGTCTCGGAGCTCCTGGACCCGGAGTACCTCGAGTTCGGAGCGTCGGGACGGCGCTGGGACGCGACGTCGATCCTCACGGTGACGAGTGACGGTTCGGTGGCCCCCGAAGCTCCGGTCGAGGTCAGCGATATGTCGGGGGTCGTACTCGCTCCCGGCATCGTTCATCTGACGTACTTCGCCGACCACAGCGGGCGCCGGGCATGGCGGAGCTCCGTGTGGCGTCTGACGGAAGTGGGCTGGCGTATGTACTTCCACCAGGGCACTTTGACGAGCTGAGCGATTCGGGACCGGCACCGCCAGGGTGCGTGACCGGTAGCTGATGGATCATCGCAATGGGCGGGTCCATTGTATGTCGTGCATCCACCCAGGAGGCCTTCTTGTCGAGAACATGGCAACGATGTTTAGTTGTCCCGGCGGATGAATCCATCTGCTGTCGACCGAGAACCAGCGCACGGGTCGACCCCAGCTCAGCTGCATGGGAGTCACACATTGCGCACTTCGAGGCATTCCAGACCGGCCGCGCGGAGGATCTCCGCGCGACTGGCCGCTTTCACCGCGGCGGCTGTCGCAGTCATGGCTGCGGGATTACCCGCAGCCCAGGCTGCCACCGGCGCTGAGGCAACCGCTCCGGGCACCGTCGCCACCGCGACGCATCCCGGGGGCGGTGCCGCCGCCACCCAAGTCGGCTCGCACGGTGAGATCTCCGGCGCCGTCACCGACAGCTCAGGCAAGGCGCTTTCCGGCGCCTCCGTCGTAGCCGGTATCTACCGGTCGACCACCGACGCCCAGGGGCACTACAACCTGACGGTGCCGCCTGACACCTACAAAATGGCCGCGTACGCCTACGGGTACGCGCCCAAGAAGGCCAACGGCGTCGTCGTCGACGATGGCACCGTCACGATGAACTTCGCGCTGGACGCGGTGGCCCGGCAGACCGTGACCGGTAAGGTGACCGACGGCTCCGGCCACGGCTGGCCGCTCTACACGAAGATCACCATCGATGACGTGCCCGGCGCCCCGGTCTTCACCGACCCGTACACCGGCGCGTACAGCGTCGACCTGCCGCAGGGCGCCGACTACACCCTGCGCTTCACCTCCGTGTACCCCGGCTACGAGGCAGTCACCAAGCAGGTGACCGTGGGTGACGCGGCGCAGACCGTGAACGTCGCGGTCCCGGTGGACGCCGAGGCGGCCACGGCGCCCGGTTACCAGGTCAAGCGGTCCGGCCCGACCCAGCCCTTCGACTCCACCGCCGGCGCCCCCGAGGGCTGGAGCGTGGTCAACGCCGACGGCACCACCGGCGGCTGGTCCTTCGACGACTTCGGTAACCGGGGTAACAAGACCGGTGGTTCCGGCGCCTTCGCCATGGTCGACAGTGACAAGATCGGCAGCGGCAAGAAGCAGGACAGCTCGCTGATCACGCCCGTCCTCGACCTGACCGGCAACGACAGCCCGCAACTGGAATTCGACACCGACTACAAGAGCTACACCAACCAGACCGGCAACATCGACGTCAGCACTGACGGCGGTGCGACCTGGACCAACATCTGGAACCGCACCACCACCCTGACCGGCCCTGCCCATGTCGAGCTTCCGCTGACCGACTACGCCGGGAAGCCCGGCGTGCAGCTGCGGTTCCACTTCACGGGCAGCTACGGCTACTGGTGGGAACTCGACAACGTGTTCGTGGGCAAGCGGACCTACGAGCCTGTCAACGGTGGCCTGGTGGCCGGTACCGTGAAGGACGCCAACACCGACGACGGCGTCGTCGGCGCCACTGTCGTCAACACCGACGCCTCGCAGGACAAGGCCATCACCGCGGCCACCCCGGACGACCCGGCGCTCGGCGGCGGCTTCTACTGGATGTTCACCTCCAAGACCGGCAGCCACACCTACACCGCCTCCAAGTCGAAATACGCCGACCTGGACAAGTCGGTGGACGTGGCGGCGGACAGCACCAACAAGGCGAACTTCAGCCTGAAGGCCGGCAAGCTGGCGTTCACCCCCGGCTCGATCGACAAGACGGTCGACTGGGGCAAGAAGGCCACCCAGGACCTGACGGTGAAGAACACCGGCGGTGCGCCTGCCAGCCTCACCCTGGGCGAGCAGCCGGGCGGCTTCACCCAGCAGGTCAAGGGCGGCGCGCCGCTCAACCTGGTGAAGGGCAACTACTCCCCGCTGGCCCTCAGCAAGGGCAAGACCTCGTATGCGGCTCCGGCGGCCAACGCGGCCGGTGACGCCTGGCAGCCGGTGGCCAACCTGCCGACCACGGTGCAGGACAACGCGGTCGCCGTCTACGACGGCAAGGTCTACTCCGCCTTCGGCTACACGGGCAGCGCGGACACCAACGAGCTGTACGCCTACGACCCCGACAGTGGCTCCTGGACCAAGCTGGCCTCCGCGGCAGACACCCGCGAGGGCCACCCGGCCCACGGCTTCATCGGCGGCAAGCTGTACGTGGTCGGCGGCTGGGGTGCCAGCGGCGACCCCGACGCGAAGCTGGAGGTCTACGACCCGGCGTCGAACAGCTGGTCCACCAAGGCGTCCTCGCCCAAGCCGTACGCCGGTTCGGGCAGCGCGGTGCTCGGCGGCAAGCTGTACGTCGTCGGCGGCTGCACCGACAGCTGTGGCACCACGGACGCCACGGTCTACGACCCGTCGTCGGACAGCTGGTCCCAGATCGCCTCCTACCCGGAGCCGATCTCCTGGCAGTCCTGCGGCGGCATCGACGGCAAGCTCTACTGCGCCGGTGGCAACAGCGGCACCAGTTCGACCAAGCACGCCTACGTCTACGACCCGGGCGCCGACAGCTGGTCGCCCATCGCGGACATGCCAGCCGACCTGTGGGGTTCGGCGTACAGCGTGGGCAACGGCAAGCTGCTGGTCTCCAGCGGTGTCGTCAACGACAGCGCCGCCATCACCAACCAGGGCTACGCCTTCGACCCGGGCACCGGCAGCTGGGCCGCCCTGCCCAACGCCAACACCAGCGTCTACCGTGTGGGAGCTGCCTCCGGTTTCTACAAGGTCGGTGGCAACCCCGGCGGCAGCTCGACGCCGCCGGTGTCCACCGTCGAGGTGCTGCCCGGCTACGACCAGGGCGGTGAGTCCTCGGACGTCAGCTGGCTGTCCACGAGCAAGGACAAGGTGACACTCCAGCCCGGGGAGAGCACCACGATCACCGTCGGCCTGGACGCCACGGTCCCCGAGGTCACCCAGCCCGGCGACTACACCGCGGCGCTGACCGTCCAGACCGACACCCCGTACGCCGGTGTCCCGGTCGACGTGAAGATGCACGTCAACCCGCCGAAGGACTGGGGCAAGTACGCCGGCACCGTGCTCGGCGCCGACGACAAGGGCGGCACCGCGCCACTGGCCGGGGCGACCATCCAGATCAAGGCCTCGACGACGAGCTACACCCTGCGGACCGCCAAGGACGGCACCTTCGGCCTGTGGTTCGACACCCGCAACAACCCGGTCACCGTGATCGTGGCCAAGGACGGCTACCAGCCGGTGGTCACCACCGTGAAGCTCAAGAAGGGGGAGACGACGACCGGCAACTTCACGCTGAAGAAGACCTCGTGACCCTGTTCACGTGAAACAGCGCGGGC
>NZ_JBHVFF010000294.1:0-10630 GCF_042801895.1 Streptomyces sp. NPDC057543
CGCGTACACCATCGGCACCGGCGGGACTTCGGTTCTGGCACTCCTCCGGGACCACCTGCTGCCCCTCCTCACCGGCAAGGACGCCCGCAACGTCGAGGGGCTCTGGCAGCAGCTTTTCGCCCACACACGCGCCACCACCACTGGCGCCATCACCTCGCTGGCGCTCGCCGCCGTGGACACGGCCCTGTGGGACCTGCGCTGCAAGCGCGCCGGAGAGCCGCTGTGGCGACTGGCCGGCGGCCACCGCCAGGAAGTCCCCGTCTACGACACCGAGGGCGGCTGGCTCCACCTGAGCACCGAGGACCTGGTCAAGTCCGCGCTCGCGGCCAGGGAGGCGCAGTTCTCCGGCGTCAAGATCAAGGTCGGCAAGCCGCACGTCGCCGAGGACGCGGAGCGCCTGCGCGCCGTCCGCGAGGCGGTCGGCCCCGCGCTGCACATCATGACGGACGCCAACCAGTCGCAGTCGCTGTCCTCGGCCGTGCAGCTGGCCGCCGCGCTGGAGCCCTACGACCCGTACTGGCTCGAGGAGCCCCTGCCCGCGGACGACCTCAGCGGCCACACCCGGCTTGCCCGCTCCACCCGAATCCCGATCGCCGTCGGCGAGTCGATGTACTCGCCCATGCAGTTCCGCAACTACCTGGAGTCCGGCGGCGCCTCCGTGGTGCAGGTCGACGTCGCCCGGGTCGGCGGCATCACCCCGTGGCTGAAGGTCGCCCACCTGGCAGAGACCTTCAACGTCATGGTCTGCCCGCACTTCCTGATGGAACTGCACGTCAGCCTGGTCGCCGCGGTCAGCAACGGCGCATACGTCGAGTACATACCGCAGTTGCGCGCCGTCACCCGCACCGAGATGGTCCTGCGCGACGGCCTGGCCGTGGCGCCGGACCAGCCGGGCATCGGCATCGACTGGGACATGGACGCCATCGATGACCGGAGGGTCTCATGACGACGGCCGTCACACCCCCCGACAGCGAGACCGACCGCCCCACCGACGGTGCCCGGCCGGCTCACCGGCTGCCGTTCTGGGTCAACCAGCGGCTGGGGCTGCTGGTGCTCATCGTCGCGCTCGGCGCCTTCTTCGGCGTTCTGCGGCCGGCCTTCTTCGACGAGCGGCTGGTGCTCTTCCCGCTCCTGAGGGACATCTCGACCCTCACTGTGGTGGCACTCGCGCAAATGGTCGTGCTCTCCATCGGGCACATGAACCTCGCGGTCGGGCGCATGGCCGCCTTCGGTGCCTTCTTCGCCGGGTTCGGCTACGACCGGCTCGGGCTGCCGCTGGCGCTGGGCCTGGTGCTGTGCCTCGTCGCCGGGTGCGCCATCGGGGCGCTGACCGGCTGGATCATCGCCCGCACCGGCGTGAACTCGTTCGTCGTGACGCTGGCCATGGACTTCGCCCTGCTGGGCCTGGTCTCCCTGCTCTACTCGGCCCTCACGGAGAACGCCGCGTTCACCACGCGGCCTGACGGACTCGCCGAACTGCGCTCATACTCGCTCGCCGACATCTGCGCCGGCCCGGTCTGCGGCTCACCCGCCATCCCGCAGATGACCCAGTTCACCCTGTTCGCCCTCGTCGGCCTCGGCTTCCTCTACGCCCGTACCCGCATGGGTCGCGAGCTGCTGCTCACCGGCGCCAACCCGGCGGCCGCCGAGCTGTCCGGCATCCCCACCGGGCGCAGGGTCGTCCTGGCGCACGCGTTGTCCGGGCTGCTCGCCGCCCTCGCCGGCTTCATGGCCGCCGTCGGCACGGGCACGTTCCGCGCCTCCATCGGCGACGACTTCATGCTCCCCTCGTTCCTCGGCGCCGTCCTCGGCGGCACCCTGCTCACCGGTGGCGTCGTCTCCGTCATCGGCGCCCTGCTCGGCACCTCTCTGGTCGGCGTCATCCGCAAGGGACTCGACCTGCTCGGTGTCGGCCTGGAGAGCCTCAACATCTACCTCGGCTGCGTACTTCTGCTGGCTCTGTCAGCGGACCGGGTGCGCACCGTCGTGTCCTATCGCAAGGTGGTGCGCTCCACATGACGACGCTCCGCGACAAGGGAACCGCGGCCCTTCCGGCACTGCGGCGCTTCTCCCGGTCCACCGAGATGACCCTGCTGTGCGTGGTCGTCGTCGGCTACGTCGGCCTTGGCATCGCCTCGTCCGGCTCCTTCTTCGAGGGATCCTCCCTCCGCACGTTCCTGCAGTACCTCGCCACGCCCATCCTCATCGGACTGGCCCAGATGGTGGCCCTGTGCGTCGGGCAGCTCAATCTCGCCGTCGGCGCGCTGGGCGGGTTCAGCGCCTGTCTGATGGGCGTGCTGATGGCCGACCACGGCGTGCCGGCGGGCCTGGCCGTACTGATCGGCGTCCTCACCGCCACCCTGATCGGCCTGCTGACCGGCGTATTCATCGTCGCCACCCGCATCAACGGCTTCATCGTCACCCTCGGCACCATGACGATCCTGCTCGGCGCCCAGTACCGGCTCTCCGGCACCCGCACCATCGACGGATACTCGGCCACGCTGCGTGACTTCGGCCGCTCGGCGCCCCTGAACATCCCCCTGGTGTTCGTCACAGCGATCGCCGCGGCCGCGATGCTCGCCGCATTCATGTACCGCACCATCGCGGGGCGGCGCCTGCTGGCCGCCGGCGGCAACCCACTCGCCGCCCGACTGTCGGGCATCTCCGCCGACCGTCAGATCGTGCTCGCCCACACCCTGTCGGGCCTGCTCGTCGGCATCGCCGCGGTGACCGCCACCGCCTCGCTGCCCGGCGTCAACCGCAGCGTCGGCGGGGACTGGCTGCTGCCCAGCTTCGCGGCGCCCATCATCGGCGGCGTCGCGCTCACCGGCGGCTCAGTGGCGGTGCTGGGCACCGTGCTCGCCGCCTTCGTCATGCGGCTGATCGACACCGCGCGCGCCCAGTTCTCCCTGGACCCGAGCTGGGTGAACTTCCTCATCGGCCTGGTCGTCCTCGGCACGGTCGTCGGCGGCCGCATCCATCAGACCCAGCTTGAGAAGAAGGGCAAGGCGCCCGGCCGCACGCCGTCCGCGCCGCCGAAGAGCGAAGCACGTCCGGCCGCTGCCCTGCCGAGCACGAGAGGCGCCCGATGAGCGACGTCCTGCTGGAATGCGAGAACATCGTCAAGGTCTTCCCCGGGGTACGCGCCCTCGACGGCGTGGGCCTGACCCTGACCGCGGGTTCCGTACACGCCCTGCTGGGCGAGAACGGAGCGGGCAAGTCCACCCTGATCAAGGTAATCACGGGCGTCCACCTGCCCGACGGCGGCAGACTGCTGTGGCGCGGCGATGAGATCCACCTGCGCTCGCCGCTCGAGGCCACCCGGACCGGCATCGGCGTGGTCCACCAGGAACGCAACCTGATCCCCGACTTCTCCGTGGCCGAGAACATCACATTGCAGAGCCCGCCCGCGCGCTGGGGACTGGTCGACCGGGAGGCGATGGCCGGCCCCGCCGAGCGCTGCCTGGCCGAGCTCGGGCTGGACCTCGACCCGCACCGCCCCGTGCGGGAACTGTCCGTGGCGCAGCAGCAGTTGGTCGAAATCGCCAAGGCCCTGTACACCGAGAGCCAGGTGCTCCTGCTCGACGAGCCCACCGCGTCCCTCTCCCCGCAGGAAGCAGAACGCCTCTTCGACGTGGTGCGCCGGCTCAAGGAGCGCGGCACGTGTGTGGTGTTCGTCAGCCACAAGCTGGAGGAAGTCTTCGCCATCTGCGACACCGTCACGGTCCTGCGTGACGGGCGGTCGGTGCTCGAGTCGGCTCCCCTCGCCGAGTACGGTCAGGACGATGTGGTCGCCCTCATGGTCGGCCGTCAGCACTCGGTGGCGGACATGACCCCGCGTACGGTGGACACCTCGGCGAAGCCCGCTCTCTCCCTGTCGGGTCTGTGCACGGCGGCCGGGCATCAGGACATCAGTCTCGATGTCCGCCCCGGAGAGATTGTCGGTCTGTACGGTCTGGTCGGCGCCGGCCGCAGCGAACTGGTCAAGGCCGTCCTCGGTCTCGACCAGGTCACGGGCGGCGAGATCCGGGTGTACGGCGAACCGGCGCGGATCGGATCTCCCCGGGAGGCCCTGCACACCTACGGCATCGGCTATCTGACCGAGAACCGCAAGGAGGAAGGCGTCTTCCTGGAGCAGCCCATCGTCCGGAACATCACCGTGACCGTGTGGAAGAAGCTCGGCCGGTTCCTCGGCGACATCTCCTCCCACCAGGAGAAGGAAGTCTCGCAGGATCTGGTCGACCGCCTCGGCATCCGCATCTCCGGCCTCGAGCAGAACGCCGGCGAACTGTCCGGCGGCAACCAGCAGAAGGTGAGCCTGGCGAAGTGGCTCGCGGCCGACACCAGGCTGCTGGTCGTCGACGAGCCGACCGTCGGGGTGGACGTGCGCACCAAGCACGCCTTCCACGAACTGATCTGGGAACTGGCCCGCGGCGGCCTGCCCATCCTGCTGATCAGCAGCGACCTGACGGAGATGATCACCCTGGCCGACCGGGTCGTCGTCATGGCCGATCACCGCATCCGCGGCGAGGTGGACAACGACCACGACTACGACCGCATGAGCGGGCGGATCATCCGGATCATCCACGACCGCACCGGCTCGGCCGTGACCGCGAGGAGCAGCACCTCATGAGGCGCGTCGCCCAGGTCATCCGCGTTCTGCCCGACAAGGTTGACGAGTACCGGGAGTTGCACCGCAACGTGCCCCGGCCGGTCCTCGACCGGCTGCGCGCCTGCCACATCACCAACTACTCGATCCATCTGCTCGGCGACCAACTCTTCGCCTACTTCGAGTACCACGGCGACGATCTGGCGGCGGACCTCGCCGCGATGGCCGAGGACCCGGCGACCCAGGAGTGGTGGCGGCACACGGCCCCCTGCCAGCGGCCCGTCGACGAGGCCGCGCCCGGCGAGTGGTGGACCGGCATGGAACAGGTCTTCCTCATGGAGTAGGCCCATGCTCCGGCCTTCGCCACCCCGAACCACCGCGCGGTACGACCGGTACCGCGACCGCTAGGAGAAACACGTGAAACTTCTGCGCCTCGGCGCCCCAGGTTCCGAACGCCCGGCCGTCCTGGCCGACGACGGACGCACCTACGACCTCACCGGACTGACCCGCGACATCGACGGGCCCTTCCTGGCCGCCAACGGCGTCGACCGGGTCCGCACCGCCCTGCAGGCCGGCACGCTGCCCGCGCTCGTCCCCGAGGGGCTGCGCGTCGGCGCGCCCGTCGCCCGCCCGGGCAAGGTGGTCTGCGTCGGTCTCAACTACCGGGACCACGCCGCCGAGACCGGCGCACCCGTGCCCGAGCGGCCGGTGGTGTTCATGAAGGACCCCGGCACCGTCGTGGGCCCCCACGACACCGTGCTCGTGCCGCGCGGCTCCGGGAAGACCGACTGGGAGGTGGAGCTCGCGGTGGTGATCGGCCGACGGGCCCGCTATCTGGACGGTCCCGGCGACGCCGCCGGGGTCGTCGCGGGGTACGCCGTCAGCAACGACGTGTCCGAGCGCGCCTTCCAGCTGGAGCTGTCCCCCCAGTGGGACCTGGGCAAGTCGTGCGAGACGTTCAATCCGCTCGGCCCCTGGCTGGTCACCGCCGACGAGGTGCCGGACGCGCAGGCACTCGGTCTGAGGCTGAGCGTCAACGGCGTGCCCCGGCAGAACGGCACGACCAAGAACATGATCTTCTCGGTTGCCCACATCGTCTGGTACCTGAGCCAGTACATGGTGCTGGAGCCGGGCGACGTCATCAACACCGGGACTCCGGCCGGGGTGGCTCTCGGCCTGCCGGACACCCCCTACCTGCGCGCCGGCGACACGGTGGAGCTGGAGATCGACGGACTCGGCAGCCAGCGCCAGATCTTCGAGGACGCGTGAACGGGCCGATGAGCAACCACCCCATGGCCCGCGTCACGGACGTCTTCAGGGCCACCGACCGCACCACACACGAGAAGGGCACCAGCTGATGAGTGAATTGGACGGACTCAAGGCGTTGGTGACCGGTGGCGCCTCCGGCATCGGCCGGGCCACCGCGGAGCTGCTGGCTGCCCGTGGCGCGGACGTCGCCGTGCTCGACCTCGACCCCTCGTCCGTCGGCAAACCCCTTCGCGGGTACGTCGCCGACGTGTCGGACGATGCCTCCGTGCGGTCCGCGGTCACCGCCGCGGCCGACGACCTCGGCGGCATCGACATCCTGGTCAACAACGCCGGCATCGGAGCCGCAGGCACGGTCGAGGACAACGATGACGCCGAGTGGCACCGCGTCCTGGGCGTGAACGTCCTCGGCGTCGTCCGCACCACCCGGGCGGCCCTGCCCCGGCTGCGCGCCTCGGCACACGCGGCGGTCGTCAACACCTGCTCGATCGCCGCGACCGCGGGACTTCCGCAGCGTGCCCTGTACAGCGCCAGCAAGGGCGCGGTCCAGGCCCTCACCCTGGCCATGGCGGCGGACCACGTGCGCGAGGGCATCCGCGTCAACTGCGTGAATCCGGGCACGGCGGACACCCCGTGGGTGGGCCGTCTCCTGGACCGGGCGAACGACCCGGAGGCCGAGCGGGCGGCGCTCAACGCCCGGCAGCCCATGGGCCGCCTGGTCACCGCGGACGAGGTGGCCGCCGCCGTCGTCTATCTGGCAGGTCCGGCCGCCGCCTCCGTCACGGGAACGGCCCTCGCGGTGGACGGCGGAATGCAGGGGCTGCGGCTGCGCCCGGAGGGGCAGTGATGGCGGCTGCTGGAGACGAGACCATAGGGAGGGTGATGGCAGCGGGCGAGACCGAGGCCGGGCCGGCCACGGCGCCGGTCCGGACCCTCGGTCGCAGCGGTGTCCCCGTCACCGCCCTCGGCTTCGGCGCCGCCGCGATCGCCGGACTCTTCGGTGACGTGGGCGAGGACGAGGCCACAGCGGCGGTGGAGGCCGCCTGGAGCGCGGGCATCCGCTACTTCGACACCGCCCCGCACTACGGCGTGGGCCTGTCGGAACGCAGACTCGGCGCGGTCCTGCGGGCAAAGCCCCGAGACGGCTTCACCCTGTCCACCAAGGTGGGCCGGGTGCTCGTGCCGCAAGAGGGCGGGGGTGACGACCGGGCCAACGGCTTCGCCGTACCGGCCACCCATACGCGCAGGTGGGACTTCAGCGCCGACGGAGTGCGCCGCTCGCTGGAGGACAGCCTCACCCGCCTTGGGCTCGACCGCGTGGACCTGGTCCTGCTCCACGATCCCGACGATCACGAGGAACAGGCCTTCCGGGAGGCATATCCCGCGCTGGAGGAGCTGCGGTCGCAGGGCGTCGTCCGGGCGATCGGCGCGGGGATGAATCAGAGCCGAATGCTGGCCCGGTTCCTGACCGACACCGACGTCGACGCAGTGCTCTGCGCCGGGCGCTACACCCTTCTGGAACAGGGCGCTCTGCACGCGCTGCTGCCGGCCGCGGCTGCGGCCGGCAAGAGCGTGATCGTCGGCGGGGTGTTCAACTCCGGGCTGCTGGCCAACCCCACGCCCGGGGCCATGTACGACTACGCGACGGCGCCCGAGGAACTCCTGGGCCGGGCCTTGCGGATGCGCGAGGTCACCGAAGCGCACGAGGTGCCGCTGCGGGCCGCCGCGCTCCGCTTCCCCTTCGGGCATCCGGCGGTCGCTTCGGTCCTGGTCGGGGCGAGGTCGGCGGAGCAGGTCCGGGACGCGGCCGCGCAGTACCGTCGGCCGGTTCCCGGCGCGGTGTGGGAAGCTCTGCGGGAGCGGGGGCTGCTGCCCAGCGGGGTGCCGGTGCCGGTCGCGGGGACGGAAGGGGGCCTGTCATGACGGTCGTCGACGCCCACCACCACCTGTGGGACCTGACCGTACGCGACCAGGAGTGGATCGACGGCCCCCGGCTCGCCTCGTTGCGGCGCTCCTTCGTCCTGGCGGACCTGGAGGCCGAGACCCGGGCGGCCGGGGTGGCGGCCACGGTGCTGGTGGAGACGGTCAACGTGGCTGAGGAGACACCGGAGTTGCTGGCCCTGGCTGCGGAGGGCGACGTGATCGGAGCGGTCGTGGGGTGGACCGATCTGACGGCGCCGGACGTCGCCGACGCGCTGGACGCGCTGCGGTCCCTGCCTGGTGGCGGCTTCCTGCGCGGCATCCGCCACCAGGTCCAGGGGGAACCCGACCCCGACTGGCTGAACCGGCCGGACGTACTGCGCGGCTTGCGCGCGGTCGCCGCGGCAGGGCTCGTCCACGACCTGGTCGTGCTGCCGCACCAGCTGCCCGCGGCGACGCGGTCAGCCGCCGCCGTGCCCGGGCTCACCTTCGTCCTGGACCATCTCGGCAAGCCACCGATCGCGTCCGGGCGACACGAGCCGTGGGCGGAGCACCTGCGGGCACTGGCCGCCCTGCCGAACACGGTGTGCAAACTCTCCGGGATGGTGACCGAGGCCGACTGGGAGTCGTGGACCGTCGACGACCTCAGACCGTATGCCGACACCGTGATCGACGCCTTCGGCCCCCGACGGCTGATGTTCGGCTCGGACTGGCCGGTGTGCACGCTCGCCGCGGACTACGGCGAGGTCGTGCGCTCCGCCGCGGAACTCACAGCGGGGCTGACCCGGGCCGAGCAGGCCGAGGTATGTGCCGGCACCGCTCGGCGCGTCTATCGGATGACCGGCACGAGGCAGGATGCCCCCTCGTCACCTTCTTCGTGACTCGGCATGGGAGTCTCCAGCCTTCGGGCCCGGAACGGCTTCCCTCGTTGTTCATGATCCGGGGGATGATGTCACCGGGCCCGGAGACATCGACGGACTTCTGTCCCGGGCGCCGGCCGGGCAGGTCACTGCTCGTCGAACCGGCCCAGCTGGCGCTCCAGGCTCCGGGTGAGATGCTCGGCCATCGCCGCCTCGGCACGTTCGGCCCGGCGGCGCAGTATCGCCCGTACCACTCGCTCGTGCTCGTCAACGGTGGGATCACCCGCGTCCTGGACGCCACTGAGTCGGAAGATGTGCAGGTGCGCGTGGAGCCGCTCCACCGCGTCCGCGAGCAGTGGCCGGTGGGCAGCTTCCGTAACAATGTCGTGGAAACGCTGATCCAGCGCGGCGAAGTCACGGTAGGAGACGTACGGCCCGGTGGGGCCGGGGAGGGCCTGCATGGCCTCCAGCGTCGCCTCCACGGCGTCGAGTTGACTCTCGTCGGCGTTGCGGGCAGCGAGGGCTGCGGCACGCGGCTCCAGGAGCAGCCGCATCTCGAACAGCTCTTCCACGCCCTGACGGGTGAGCAATTCGGTCGCCCGGTACCCGGACAGGGAGCGCTTGACGACGAGACCGTCGGACTCGAGGCGGGCCAGTGCCTCGCGTACCGGGGTCGGTGAGACGTCGAGGGCACGGGCCAGGGCCTCGATGCCGACGCGCGCGCCCGGGGCGATCTCGTGGTCCATGACCCTGGCCTTGATGTCCTCGTAGACACTGTCGGACAGGGCTTTGCGGACCCGCGGGGTGGACGGCTCACTCGCCCTGGCCACGTCGGCGGGGATGCGCGGGTCATGTTCCGGCATCCGGGTCTCCCTGTGCTGAGTGTCGTGGTCATCAGCAGCTTAGCGCTGTCCGGCCGCGCCCTGCGTGGCCTTCCCGCACAACCGTGCGGTCACCACGACCAGGGTGTGGGGCCGCGCACCCCTCGACGCATTCCGACTCGATGTCCGAGATGGCCGACGGAGCGCTGATCAGGGTCGTCGGCCGGTCCGGAACGAGTCGGGCCGACGACTCCGGCACCCCGACGGCGGCCGAGGAGAGGTCCACCACGCACACGTGCACGTCGGGAACCAGGGGGAGCGCCCGGCGGCCCTGGTCGGCGGAGCCGTCCCGCGATCCACCGCAACCGCGAGGTTGCGGCCCCCGCATCATCCTCGACCGGATTCCCGGCGTCGACCCGGAACTGACCTCCGCGTCCGCCGAACTGGCAACCGCCGCCCGCTCCTATCTGCGCGAGAAGTTCATGACCGTCTCCGTCGCCGTTTCCGGAGCCAACTTCGGCATCGCCGAGACCGGCACCCTCTCCGTCGTCGAGTCCGAGGGCAACGGCCGGACGTGCCTGACGCTGCCGCAGACCCTGATCACGGTCATGGGCATCGAGAAGGATGGCCGACGCGCCCTCGGCCGATGCGGCCCGCGGCCCGGCCCAGGAAAACCCTGCGCAGTGCCGCCGGCTCGCGTGCGTCCGCAGGGTGGCGGGGTCGCGAACATCGATGACGAGGCGGTCTTCGCGGCGATCATCTACGTGCTGGTCAGTGGGTGTGCCTGGCGGGCCTTACCGCCGTGCTTCGGAGCGTCGAAGTCGACCGTGCACCGCCGCTTCGTCATCTGGTCGAGAGCCGGGGTGTGGGGCCGGCTGCATCAGAAGATTCTCCAGCTTCTGGACGAACAGGACTTGATCGACCTGTCCCGGGCGGTCCTGGACTCCGCGCACATCCGCGCTAAAAAAGGGGCGAACTTGCAGGTCCGAGTCCCGTGGACCGGGGCAAGCCAGGTTCCAAGATGCATGTCCTGTCCGACGCGAACGGACTGCCCCTACGCGTTGGCCTCTCAGCCGCCAACACCCACGACAGCCAGGCCCTGAAGCCGATGCTGTCCCATTTCCACATGGGACACGAATCCCACGCGACCGAAT
>NZ_JBHVFF010000295.1:0-10612 GCF_042801895.1 Streptomyces sp. NPDC057543
GAACGCGCTGCTGCTGGCGGCAGCGGAATCAGAGATGACCGTGCTCGGTTCGCGCGGGCTGCTGCCCGTCGAGAGCTATTTTCTCGGCGACATCAGCATGCCCGTCGTGGCGCGGGCCGAGGGGCCGGTGGTTCTGGTGCGCGCCGAAACGAGTGAACGGGGGCCGCAACCCGCTCCAGCTGTGGAAGGCGGCGTCGTGGTAGCACTGAAACTGCACGGCCCCTGCGACGACCTGCTCGAATTCGCCTTCGGCACCGCCGCGGCGCGGGGGGTGCCTCTTCGAGCCGTCCATGGCCAGAGCCTGCCGCTGAGCGCATATGTGCCGTGGGGTGTGGATCACGACGTGACGGAGGAAATCACCCAGGAGGCACGGAAGCACCTCGAGCGGATCCTCCGCCCTTGGCGTGACAAGTTCCCGCTCGTGGAGGTGAGTGACACCATCGCTCTCGAAAGCCCCGCCAGGGCTGTTACAGGGGTTGCTCATGGTGCCGGTCTGCTGGTTGTCGGCCGCCGCAAGCACCGCCCCGCGCTGGCACCACACCTGGGCCCTGTGGCCCAAGCCGCCATTCATCACGCGCGTTGCCCTGTCGCTGTCGTTCCTCACGACTGAGAGGGCGTTACGGTCGTGGTATTGATCGCCGTACAGGCCAAGCCATTCGGCATGTGCATGCTGGGATGCGGGTATGGGGCCGCCGCGCCGGCCCGGAGGACCCGGGACCGGCAGGCACCCCGGGTGACGCGGCGAAGCGGCTTGCCGGTGGTGCCTGGCGGTCGCATCAGTGCTCCTCGCGCATACCCCACGGAGCCCCGTACTCGGTGAGCAGATCGAGGAACGGCCGCGGCGACAGTGCCTCGGGGCCGAGGACGCCGCTGCCCACCCAGGAGCCGTCGGCGATGAGTTCGAGGGCGATCACGGGGTTGATGGCGGTTTGCCAGACCACGGCCTGGGAGCCGTACTCGCGCATCGACCATTCGTTGTCGACTACGTGGTACAGGTACACCTGGCGCGCGGCGCCGTCCTTGGTGCCTTTGACCCAGGTACCCGCGCAGGTCTTGCCCTTCATACGGTCACCCAGGGTGGCCGGGTCGGGGAGGCAGGCGGCGACCACGTCGCGCGGGGACACCTGGACCGGCCCGTCCGCGCTGGGCACGGTGACCTCGGCCGTGGAGTCGAGGCCCAGCTCGTGGAGGGTCTTGAGCTTGGCGATGAAGTCGTCGCCGAGGCCGTACTTGAACGTCACCCGGCGGGCCTCGACCCAGCGCGGTATCAGCAGCACCTCCTCGTGCTCGACGTTCACACATTCCACCGGCCCGATGCCGTCGGGGAAGTCGAAGACCTCCGGCTCGCTGAACGGCGCGGTGGTGAACCAGCCGCGGTCCTTCTCGTAGACCACCGGCGGGTTGAGGCACTCCTCGATGGTGGTCCAGATGCTGAACGAGGGCGCGAAGTCGTAGCCCTCGACGGTGAGGTTGGAGCCGTCGCGCACGCCGATCTCCTCGATGTCGTCGAAGAGTTCGTCGGCGGCATACCGCGCGAAGACGTCCGACAGGCCCGGCTCCACACCCATGCCGACCAGAGCGAGACGGCCGGAGCGGGCCCAGGCGTCGGTCCGGGCGAACTGCTCGTCTCCGAGCTTTACCCCGCACTGCTCGTACGGGGCGGTAGCGTGCGGCGCGGACAGGGACATCGCCATGTCGAGGTAGTGCGTGCCCGCGGCGAGCGCGGCGTTGAACAGCAGCATCACGAACCGTGGGTCGGTCGCGTTCAGCAATACGTCGCAGCGCTCCTCGACCAGGACCCGGCGCACCGCGTCCTGGTCGGAGGCGTCGAGGCGGCGCGCGCTGAACCGGCCGCCATGCTCGGCCAGTTCGGCGACGGCGGCCTCGGCGCGGGCCAGATCGTAGTCGGCGACGACCATGTGGGTCAGGAAGTCGCGGCGGGCAGCGATACGGGTGACGGCGGTTCCGACGCCGCCGGCACCTACGAGAAGTACGCGCATGTCACACACCCTTTCGTCGAGTTCATCGGTTCATTGGGGCAGCCCCACGGGCGAGCGCCCCGGCGTGCCTCAATGGAACGCGACGGCGTCATTTAAGGTCTACGGCGTTGGCATAAGAGATGGAGGCGTGATGCCGAAGAAGGTGGTGCCGGAGACGGCGCGGCGTAGGCGGCGGCCGACCCGGCAGGGCACGGTGCTGTCGGAGAAGCTGATCGTGGATACCGCGCTGCGTATGCTGCGCGAGCACGGCAGTTCCGGTCTGACCGCGAGGCGCCTGGGCGCTGCGCTCGGCGCCGACCCGAGCACCCTCTACCGGTACTTCGCGGGCCTGGACGGTCTGGCCCGGGCAATCGGCGAGGAGCTGATGAGCCAGGCCCTCGACAGCTGGAGGGCGACGGGGGAGTGGCGTGCCGATCTGCGCGCGCTGGGCCTGGCCATCCACTCCTCCTACCTTGCCCACCCCCAGGCCGCCGTCCTGACGGCCAGCCGGGTCACCGGCCGCCCCCGCGAGATCGAGGTGGACGAGACGATCCTCGGTATCCTGCGCCCAGCGGGCTTCGACGACGTGGACGCCGTCGCTGTCTACCACGCCTTCATAGACCTGGCGCTGGCCTTTGCCGCGCTGGACGCGGGTGCGCTGGCACTCAAGGACGAGGCCAGAGAGGCCGACGAGGAGATGTGGACCTCCACCTATGCCCGGCTGCCCGCCGACACGCACCCGCATATCGCCGCCACCGCGCATCTGCTGGCGGACCGGATGAACCTCAGTGCCTACCCGGTCGTACTCAACATTCTCCTGGACGGGGCGGAGCAGCGGCTGGCCGTCGCACGGAAGCGGGATGACCCCTGCACGGCGTGAGCCCGAACCATCGAGGGCCGATCACCAGTCTCCACCGCCGAAGTCGCCGCCCTCGAAGCCGCCGCCGTCAAAACCACCGCCGAAGTCGCCCGGGTTGAAGTCGGCGCCGGTGAACTCCCCGCCGTCGGGAGCGCTGTCGACGGGCGCTGTGTCGGCGAAGGCGGAGGGTGCGCTGAGGACCGAGCCCAGCATCGTGCCTACGAGCAGGCCGCCGAGCATGCTGCCCGTGCCGCCGAAGTAGCCACCCGCCCAAGGTGCGTATGAGGGTCCGGCATTCCAGTAGGGCTGGGAACCATGGGCGGTCCGCACCTGACGGGCCATCGGCTCCTGCCCGGCCGCCAAGAGGTCGGCGTCAGCCTCACAGGCCGGTACGTTGCGCGGCATGCCGTGGGGCGGAGCCCACATCGCATCGATGGCTGACGGGCCGTGGCGAGGGTCGAAGAAGCAGGGAGCGCGGCGCTCGGGCACCGGGGCGCCGGCGCGGCGTGCGGCCAGGGTGGCGAGCGCGAACCGGCCCTCTTCCAGGGCTGCGGTCACCGGCTGGACGTCCTGCGGCCTGGCGGCCGCGGACATCAGGTCTTTGGCCTTGTCGTACGTGTCCAGTGCGTGGGTGTAGTCCTGCCGCATCGCGTCGTCGGCCCCGGGCTCCGACGGGTGGAAGTCGAGTCGGTCCAGTTCCTCGCCGAAGGCGGTGATGTCCTCGTCGACGACGACGCGCAGGGCGTCCAGTTCGGCGCGCTCGCGCTTCTTCTTCGAGCGGCGGTACAAGGCGTACCCACCGCCGCCGACCGCCGCGACCGCACCGACAGTGAGCAGCACTGCCGCGCCGCCACTCCCCTCATCGTCCTCGGAACCGCTCCAGGTGGCCGGGGCCTGCCCCTTGGCCTGCTCGGTGGCCTGGTCGACGAAGGCCGCCAGGAGCCCTTCGGGATCCCCGGAATGGGAGCGCTTGACAGCGCCGGTGAGGTTACCGACCGCATTGCGCGACATCACCGAAGAGTCCGCGTTCGCGTTGAAACCGTCGCCGAGGTGGACGGCGTACACCCCGGCGATGCCGACCTGGGTGCGCAGGTCCCGCATCAGAGTCTTGGGAGGGAACTCGGCAGCCTCGGGCAGCACTGCGACGAAGACGGGCTTGCCCGCGTCCTCGATCTTCTTCGCGAGGTCTATGGCGTCGGCCTCGGAGAGCCGTTCCCGGGCGCGCGGATCAACGTACACGGGGCTCTTCTTCAGGGCCTCGGCCACGCTGTCGAGGCCCGTCCCCGCGGCGTGCGCGGGGACGGGCGTAGACATCGCGCAGACCATCAGAGCCAGGGCGGTCAGGGCCGGGCCGAGCCGTGACAGCCCCCGGCGGACGACGGGCATGGGCAGTTCCTCCTCCTGTGGCGGGTTGCATCGCTCATGGTTGCTCAGTTGCGTAATGTAGCAAGTATTATAGAGGGGATGCCCGCTCGATCCCGGTGGCTGTGCTGACACGCTTCAGGGTTTGCCCACTGCGGCGTCCGAGGAGCGTGGGGGCGCCTTGCGCGATGACGAGTGCGGCGATCAGGAGGACGACGCCGAGCAGCGGAGCGCTGTCGACCGGAAGGGTGTAGGCCATGAGTACGCGGGCGCCGGCATCGAGCAGAAAGGCTGTGCCCCAGGCGAGGCGCGTCAACGCGCGTGCGTATCGTTCGGCGGGTCAGGAAGGTGCGCCGGCCAGGACTTCCACCTTGCCGGTGTCGAGATAGTAGTAGGCGCCGACCACGGCAAGGGTGCCCTTTCCCACGAGTGGGGCCAGGTCCTGGTTGGAGCGCAGGTCGGCTGCGGTCAGCTCGACCTGGGCGCGGGCCATGGTCTCGACCGGGTCGGCACCGCCTTCGCGGACCGCCTGCTCGTACGCCGGCCGCAGGGCCTTGGCGATCGCGTCCAGGTTGCCGGGCAACGGTTTGCCGTCACGGATGGACTTGAACGCTGCCTCGACGGCGCCGCAGCGCTGATGCCCGAGAACCACGATGAGCGGAGTGCCACTCGTCGTGGGCCCGTATTCCACGGACCCCGTGACCACCGGACCGATCGCCTCCCCACCTGTACGCATCACGTAGAGGTCACCCAGTCCGGTGTCGAAGAGGAGTTCCGGCGGCACCCGGGAGTCGATGCACGAAAGGACCGCTCCGAAAGGTTCCTGCTTCTGGGCTACGAACTCGCGCCGGTTCGGATCGCGGTCGGGATGTCGCAGGTCTCCGCTCACCCAGCGCTTGTTGCCGTCCATCAGTCTCGCGAGCGCCTCGGCGGGTGTGGCCGGCCGTGCTTCCGGCGAAGTGCTGGTCGCCATCGGGGTGGCGCTCGTCGATGAGCACCCCGCCAGTGCGGCCGAGGCGACCACGAGTCCGCCGGCGAGCAGAGTTCTGCGATCCGGACGTCCCGCTCTGTCCATTTCGGTGGTTCCCCTCAGTCCGCTGAGATACGTCCGTACGTCTTGGCCAAGGCGATTGTTCAGCGCGGTGCGGGAACCCGACCACAGGCGCAAGCGGGCGCGGGCCGCTTTGCCACCGACGGCCCACAGAACCGGCTCGGGCGGCGGCACGAGCAGCACCACGCCGACCGGGCGACCACGCGGGACTTGCAGCCTGTAGGAGCAGGACACAGACCGCTCGCAGACGAGGAGCATCCGGACCGTGCTCCGGGCGTCTGTCCCCGACGGCGGCCGGGGAAGCCTTTTCGTTCACACGGACACACACCTGAGCGCCGGTTCGTCGTACCGAACGAACCGGTAAGCCCACTGGGCTCCTAGGGTCGGGGGGCAGTCGGCGTTCGTAAGGAGACGACCATGCAGACACTGTTGCGAGGCGGCCGAGTCATCGATCCGGCCAAGGGGTTCGACGGGCCGGCCGACGTGCTGGTGGCCGCCGGGAAGGTCATAGCGGTCGGGGCTGGGCTCGAGGCATCGCCGGGCACGGCCGTGGTCGATCTCACCGGACTCATCCTCGGGCCGGGATTCATCGATCTGCACAGCCACGTTCACTCGATCGCCGGGCAACGGTTGCAGGCGATGGACGGGGTGACCACGGCGCTCGACCTGGAGGCCGGGCTGATGCCAGTCGAACGTGCCTACGCCGAGGCGGCCGCGGCGGGACGCCCGCTCCACTACGGCTTTTCCGCTTCCTGGGGCGGCGCCCGGGCGCAGGTACTCGCCGGCATCGCGCCCGACGCCCGCATCGAGTCGGGGCTGGCGGTGCTGGGCAACCCGCGTTGGCAGCGGTCCTCGTCCCCGCGCGAACTGGCTGCCTGGCTGTCCCTCCTGGAGGGCGAACTGGCCGGTGGCGCGCTCGGCATCGGGGTCCTGATGGGCTACGCGCCCAAAACGGAGCCCGCGGAGTTCCTCGCCGTCGCGCGCCTGGCGGCGAAGGCGGGGGTACCGACGTTCACCCACGTCCGTGAGTTGGTCGAGATGGATCCGGACACCCCAGTTGACGGGGCCATGGAGATCGCCATCGCTGCTGCCGAGACCGGCGCGGCGATGCACCACTGCCACGTGAACAGCACCTCCGGTCGGCACGTCGACCGGGTGCTCGGCGCGCTTGAGGAGTCGCGGCGGGCGGGTTCGCGGGTGACGGTGGAAGCGTATCCGTACGGAGCGGGCAGTACGGCGGTCGGCGCGGCGTTCATCGCTCCGGAGCGGCTGCGTCTGAAGGGCCTGGGCCCGACGAGCGTCATCATGCTCGAAACGGGCGAGCGGATCGCCGACGAGGCCCGTCTGCATCAGCTGCGCAAGCAGGACCCGGGAGCGCCCTGTCTCCTTGAGTTCCTCGACGAGCGCGACCCTCGCAGCCGTGCGCTGATGCAGCAGGCGCTCGCTTTCCCGGACGCCGTCGTCGCCAGCGACGCGATGCCGGTGTTCTGGCCCGACGGCAGCCACGACAGCACTGTGTGGCCCCTGCCCCCCGGTGGATCGACGCACCCGCGTACTGCGGGGACCTTCGCCAAGACACTGCGCCTGATGGTGCGCGAGAGCGGTGCCTGGACCTGGCTGGAGGCGTTCCGGCGGTGCTCCTACCTGCCGGCGCGGATCCTCGACGACGTCGCGCCGGCCGCTCGCGCGAAGGGCCACCTCGGTGTCGGGGCCGACGCCGACTTCGTGGTGCTCGATCCGCAGACGGTCACCGACACCGCCACGTACGCCGATCCAACGCGGCTCTCCCGGGGTGTCCGGCACCTGTACGTCGCCGGGGTGCCCGTGGTCTCGGACGGTGTTCTGCGGACCGACGCCTTCCCCGGAAGGGCGCTGCGGGGGGAGCCGCGGTGAGGACGCCGGACGTCAGCTCTCTGCTCGCCGATATCGAGGCCCTGGTGTGCTGTGAATCGCCGTCAAAGGACCACGACGCGCTCACGCACAGTGCCGCGGCAGTGGCCGCGGTCGGCCGGCGCCTGCTGGGCGCGGACCCTGAATACCTCGTGACCGACGGGTGCACCCACCTGCGCTGGCGGTTCGGTGACGGCCCGCCCCGCGTACTGCTGCTGGGACACCACGACACGGTCTGGCCAGTGGGCTCGCTTCGAACGCACCCGTACTCCGTGCGTGACGGCGTGCTGCGCGGCCCTGGCTGCTTCGACATGAAGGCGGGAATAGTGATGGCGTTGCACGCTGCCGCAGCCCTCCCGCAGCGTGAAGGGCTTGCGATCCTGATCACTGGGGACGAGGAGATCGGTTCGCCTCGGTCACGGCCGCTGATCGAGGAGGAGGCCCGCAGCTGCGACGCGGTGTTCGTCCTTGAGGCTTCGGCCGAGGGCGGCGGGCTCAAGTGCCGCCGCAAGGGCGCTTCCCTGTACCGGATCGAGGTCGAAGGCCGCGCCGCGCACTCCGGGCTGGAGCCTGACAAGGGTGTGAACGCGGGGGTGGAGATCGCGCACCAGATCCTCACCGTGGCCGGCCTGGCCGACGCCGCACTCGGGACGACCGTCGTGCCGACGGTCCTCTCGGCCGGCACGACGGCCAACACCGTGCCGGCCGCCGCTCAGGTGGCGGTCGACGTACGGGCATGGGACCAGGCGGAGCAGGAACGCGTCGACCGGGCCCTGCGTGCCTTGCGACCTGCGCTGCCTGGCGCGCGCGTTCACATCACGGGCGGGATCAACCGGCCGCCGCTGGACTCCGCCGCGTCCAGCGAACTGTTCGCTCTCGCGGACTCACTCACACCAGATCTCGGATTCGGGCCGCTCATTGCCGCGGCGGTCGGTGGCGCCTCGGACGGAAACTTCACGGCGGGACTGGGGATTCCGACGCTCGACGGCCTTGGCGCGGTGGGCGGCGGAGCACACGCCGACGATGAACACGTCGTCGTCGCAGAGCTGCCGCAACGCACCGCGCTGCTCACGGCTCTCGCACAGGCCGTTCTGGCCCGCCGAACTTCAGAGAACGACGACGAAAGGGCCGGAAGTGCAAGCCATCCGTGACACGACCAAGGCCACCGGAAGGGCGTCGCGGTGACTGATCCCGTTACGAATCTGCCCGATCGCACACTGCGGTCGGTGCAGACCGAGGCCGACATAACTGCGGCAGCGTCAGCCTCGGCTTCGGGAGTGACGGTCCGCGAGCTGACCGAGGTCCCCGACCTGACCGCAGTCTCCACGCTTTTTCGATCCATCTGGCAATCGGAGCCCGGCAGCCAACCGGTGACAACAGAGCTGCTGAGAGCGATGACCGCAGCAGGAAACTACGTGTCCGGCGCGTTCGACGGCGACGAACTCCTCGGCGCTTGCTTCGGATTCTTCGGCGAGCCCGCCCGCGGATCCCTGCACAGCCACATCGCCGGCGTCGCCCACAAAGGGCTCGGACGTGGGCTCGGCTTCGCTCTCAAACTGCACCAACGCGCCTGGGCGCTGCGCCACGAGGCCGGCACCATCTCCTGGACGTTCGACCCCCTGGTATGCCGCAACGCCCACTTCAACATGACGAAACTGGCTGCCCGCCCGGTCCGCTATGAGCCCGACTTCTACGGCCCCATGCATGACGGCATCAACGGCACCAGCGAAACCGACCGCCTCGTGGTCGCGTGGGAGCTCGCCGGTGCACCGGCCCAGGCCGCGTGCCGCGGCGAGCACACGCACACCGACGCGACCGCCCTGCGCGCGCAGGGCGCCGTACTCGCGCTGTCCACCGGAGCAGACGGCCGACCGATACCCGGTCCGTGCGATGCGCCGGTGATCCTCGTGGCCGTGCCGCCCGACATCGAGGCGCTGCGCAGGAGCGACCCGGCGCTCGGCCGGTCGTGGCGCCTCGCGCTCCGAGAGGTTCTGCACGGCTTGATGGCCGACGGAGCAACAGTCTCCGGCTTCGACCGAGCCGGCTGGTACGTACTGGAAAGGAAGCACTCTTCGTGAAGCTCAGTGGCGTGGAACTCCTCCGGATCCGGATGCCGTTGGTGGCACCGTTCCGGACATCATTCGGGACGCAGAACGTACGCGACCTGCTGCTCGTTCGAGTGGTGACCCCGGCCGGCGACGGCTGGGGCGAGTGTGTCGCATTGGCCGACCCCCACTACTCGTCCGAGTACGTCGACGGCGCCGAACACGTCCTGCGCGACTACCTGGTCCCCGCGCTGCTGCGGGCAAAGGAGGTGACCGCGCACCGGGTCGCGCCGCTTCTGGCCCCGATCAAGGGCCACCGAATGGCCAAGGCCGCGCTGGAGATGGCCGTCCTCGACGCCGAGTTGCGCGTGCGGGAAACGTCCTTCGCCGCCGCGCTCGGGTCCACCAGGGACTCCGTTCCGTGCGGAGTCTCTGTCGGCATCATGGACTCGATCCCGCACCTGCTCGACGTCGTCGGCGGATACATCGACGCGGGATACGCGCGGATCAAGCTGAAGATCGAACCCGGCTGGGACATCGAGCCGGTCCGGGCGGTCCGCGAACGCTTCGGCGACGACCTGCTGCTCCAAGTCGACGCGAATACCGCGTACACGCTCTCTGACGTGCCCCAGCTGCAGCGACTCGACCCGTTCGGACTGCTGCTGATCGAGCAGCCGCTGGAGGAGGAGGATGTACGCGGCCACGCCGAGCTGGCCCGGCACATCACCACACCGATCTGCCTGGACGAGTCAATCGTCTCGGCACGCTCGGCCGCCGACGCGATCGCCCTTGGCGCCTGCCGGATCGTGAACATCAAACCCGGCCGGGTCGGCGGCTACCTGGAGGCCCGGCGGGTGCACGACGTTTGCGCCGCGCACGGCGTGCCGGTGTGGTGCGGCGGCATGCTCGAGACCGGGCTGGGCCGGGCCGCCAACGTCGCGCTCGCGTCGCTGCCGGGGTTCACGCTGCCCGGCGACACCTCTGCGTCGGACCGCTTCTACCGCACCGACATCACCGAACCGTTCGTCCTCGACTCCGGACACCTGCCGGTACCGTCCGGGCCCGGCCTCGGTGTGGCTCCGATCCCCGAGGCACTGGCAGAGGTGACCATCGGAAAGGGCTGGCTGAGTTCGTAGGCAGGGATGAAACAGATGCTAGATTCCGTCGAACAGAACCAAAAGAGCCCGGTTTGAGCACGACGTTCAGGTGGAGTTGGCGCCGATGCCTGGAAAGCCACACACGAGTCTGGCGCGCGTGCTCGACGACCTCGGGGACGTGCTACTGGAGCCGGTCGCGGGCATAAATCGCCAATCACAGCACCTCGACGGAGTCGTCATCCACGACCCGCTCGACACCTCTGAGCTGCCCACTGGGGCCGTAGTGCTGTGTGTGGGCGTGCAGGAGCCGGACGATTTCGTCCGGCTCC
>NZ_JBHVFF010000296.1:0-10600 GCF_042801895.1 Streptomyces sp. NPDC057543
CGCACATGTGCCAGCACAAGACTCCCTGCCCCAGCGCGGGCGCGTCGGATCGCGAGGCGGCCAGAACCGTGGCACGAGACGACGTCTTGGGCTGGACCCTGCTTTGCAACGGCGTATTGGCCTTTGACGACACTGGCGAATTGCTGCCCGACGGCAAGATCATCCCCCCGCGCCGCCCCACTGCGCTGTCAGGAGCAGCCGCATGAGCACGGCGAGCCGCCTCGTCCCGTACATCACAGCCCGCGAAGGCGAAGAACCCGAATCGATCCTGGCCCTGCGCGCCACCTTTGACCGCGCCGGCCACCCAGCCCTGGGCTACTGGGACGAGAGCCAAGAGGACCGCGACCCGCGGGGTGTCCTGTGGGGCCGGTGCTCGCAGTTGATCGGCCGGGGCGGGTTACCGCTCGGGCGGCCTAGGTGGCGGCTGATCCACCCCGCCAGGCAGCGCGAGACGATGACACGGCTCCACTGCCAAATCTGCGCAGGCCCTACCAGAACACCTCAGGGACACCCGTTCCTGGAGCCCGCTACCAAAGGCCGTCCGCAGCCTGGGGACATCCTCCGCACCGCGCAGCCCCCGGTCTGCCTGGCGCACCTGCGCGCCGCAGTTGAGCAGTGTCCGCACCTCCAGAAGGGCTACACCGCCCTGATGGTGCGCAGCGCCCCCCTCTACGGGGTCATCGGCACGCCCTACCAGTGGACCCGTGACGGGATCGTGGCACTGGCCGGGGATGACACGCCCATTCCGTACCGGACGTCGGAGCTGCGGTGGTTCCTGGCCTCACAGCTGGTCCGCTGCTTGCAGGACTTCACGGTCGTCGACCTGGACGACCTCACGGCGCTCGACTCGTATGCCTGAACGTCCTGGAGGCCACATGTCCCGTCGCGCGTGGCAGGTGTCCACCCTTGTGGTCGCCATCGCCCTGATCAACTACGCCGCACTGAAGCGGTGACGCGTGCCGTTCCTGTCCTCAACAGACTCCCGTCTCTCCACTGCTGCCGATGAGCACGGGCGAGAGGCCGGCTCCAAGGCCCACCCGGCATGAAACCGTAGAAAGGGACACCCCATGCCCGAAACCGTGAACGTTGACTCGGACCGCTTCATCGACCTGCCGAAGGAGCTGGAAGACGACCTGGTCAAGGTCGGAAGCACGCTTCCCGCCTGGGATGTGGAGGGCGCCTTCCTGGCGGGTCCCACGATTGAGCAGTACCGGACCGCACTGGATTCGGCTCCGCTGTTCAATGAGATCCGGGGTTCCCTTCTCGCGGCGCTCGACGGGGAGAAGGGCGGGTACGCCGTGGTACGTCTGGGGAACATCGCCCAGGCGCTGGGGGTCGGGGAGCAGTTCCTCCGCCTGGCCACGGCGTTCCTTGCCGAAGTGGCGATCCCCTTCCAGCCCTTCCAGCGTTGGCCACTGTGGAAGGAGCTCGGGACCAACCTCAACGCCAACCCCGGCCTGTCCACCGGCACGGGGTACAACGCGTTCCACATGGACCTGGTCAACGCGACCCTGCCGCCGGACTACACCACGCTTCTGTGCGTCCGCCCCGACCCGCTGGGGGCTGGCGCGAGCATCCTCTCCAACGCGCGCGAGGCCGTATCGCGCCTGACGCCTTCGAGTCGCGCTCTCCTGGCCGACGTGGCGTACCGCTATGGAGGCTTCTTCGACCTGTCCGACGTCGGCGAGGAGTACACGCCGTTCCCTGTCCTGGATGGGGAGCCCGAGGACCGCGGGTTCGTGCGGTTCACCGCCAAGATGCTCGCCGCGTCCGGCCTCGACGAGGAGCACGCCCAGGCGGCCAGGGAACTCGCGGACCAGATGGTCGCCGGCCAGGTCTCCTACACGCTCCAGCGCGGCGACTTCCTGATCGTGAACCAGCACCGCTACGTCCACGGCCGCGAGCCGCTCGGCGACGGCCAGCACGGTGTCACGCCCGAGAACCGCCGCCTGCTGCTCCAACTGTTCCTGCGCGGTGCGGGCGCCACGGGCCAGGCCGCCTCGTAGGTCGTGCGGGCGGGTCTCGCGGAGGGTCCTAGATCCGCGAGTTGCGCAGCGACTGCCACACAGCGCCGGTCAGCGCCCGCGTCGCCCGGGGGACCGACAGTCCCTCGTGTTCGCGGTACAGCTCCCAGTTGTACGGGACGAGCGACAGCTTGTTGGAGGACAGTGACCCCGCCTGGTGGGCCCTGTACACCGCAAGCGGCTCGGGAAGGCCCCGGGCGTCAGCACCGTCGCGCATGATCGACAGCCACAGTGCGTAGTCCTGTCGCTTCCGCATCTCCGGCATCAGTCTCGTGCCCAGGACGTTGCGGTCGTACATGGCGGTCAGAGCACCGATGTGGTCCTGGACCAGCATCGCGCGGTAGTCCACGTGTTCCCGCGCGCGGACCACGCGCCCGTTCGGGATGAAGTCGGTGCTCTCGCCGTCGTAGTCGGCGTCCATCTTGAAGTAGGAGGTGAATGTCAGGGGCGCACTACCCGCCGCCGCGAATTCGATTTGCCGCTCGGCCTTCTCCGGCAGCCACATGTCGTCGCTGTCGAGGAAGGCGACGTAGTCCCCCCGGGCCCGCTCGATAGCGAGGTTGCGTGCCCGGCCGGCACCGCCCTGTTCGGGTGCCGATTCCGGCAGGACGCGCTTGTCCTGCCGGGCGAACTCCATGAGCAGGTCCATGGAGCCATCGGACGACTTGTCGTCGGTGATCAGCAGCTCCAGGTCGCTGTGGGTCTGCGTGAGCACCGACCGGACGGCCGCGCCGAGAGTGGCTGCCGAGTTGTACACGGGCATCACGACAGACACCAGGGGCACAGCGCTTCTCCTTGCTCAGCCAGGAACGACTGTCCATTCAAGCACTGCGATCGAGTAGGAGCTGCCATGCATGTTGTTGTCGCTGGTCAGGGCTATGTGGGGCTGCCGCTGGCCGTCCGCGCCGCAGAGGTGGGCCACCGTGTCGTCGGCTTCGACGTGGACCCGCATCGCGTCCAGCAGCTCGCCACTGGCGAGTCCTACGTGGAGGACGTGGCGTCCGCCCGGCTCCGCGCAGCGCTGGACTCCGGGGCCTACTGCGTGACCGCCGAAGCCGCCGCGCTGCCCCGGTTCGACATCGCGGTGATCACCGTGCCGACCCCGCTGCGGGACGGAGTGCCCGACCTGACCTACGTCGAGTCCTGTGCCCACACGCTCGGCGAGCACCTGCGCCCCGGCGCGACCGTGATCCTGGAGTCCACGACCTACCCAGGCACCACCGAGGAACTGGTGCTACCGATCTTGGAGAAGGCGTCCGGCCTGATCGCGGGAGCCGACTTCCACGTCGGCTTCAGCCCCGAGCGCATCGACCCGGGAAACAAGACGTGGCCGTTCGAGAAGACACCCAAGGTGGTGGCCGGCATCGACGCCGCATCGCTCGACGTGGTCAAGGGCTTCTACGACGGCCTGGTGGAGACCACGGTCCCGGTCTCCGGACCGAAAGTGGCCGAACTGACCAAGCTGATCGAGAACACCTTCCGGCACGTCAACATCGCCCTGGTCAACGAAATAGCGATGTTGTCCAGGCCGCTCGGAGTGAACGCCTGGGAGGCGATCGACGCCGCCGCCTCCAAACCCTTCGGCTACATGCGGTTCACCCCCGGTCCCGGCGTCGGCGGCCACTGCCTGCCAATCGACCCGTCATTCCTGTCGTGGAAAGTGGAACGCGCGGTCGGCGTTCCGTTCCGGTTCGTGGAACTCGCCAACGACGTGAACGCCCACATGCCTGACTATGTAGTCCGGCGGCTCATGGAGGCGTTCAACACACGCCGCATGGCCGTCAGCGGATCTCGTGTCCTGCTGCTCGGTCTGGCCTACAAGGCCAACACCTCCGACGCCCGTGAGTCGCCGTCGGCGCGTGTCGCTGAGCTACTGCTCGACCTCGGTGCCAAGGTGCGTGGCGCGGACCCCCACGTCGTAGATGACATCCGCACCGACGCACGGCTGATCCGCGTAGTAGCGACCGCAGAGGAGATTGCGGCATCCGACGCCGTCGTACTGCTGACGGACCATACGGAATTCGACTACGAGTCGATCCTTGAGCACGCGCCGTACGTGCTCGACTGCCGGAACCGGCTGTCCGGTGTCAACGTCGACGTTCTCTAATCACGCCATGACCTTTGCCTCTTGGCCCGCGCTGCTCGTTGTCGATGTCGAAGGCAACGGAGCAATAACCGCACAACACGAGGAACACCGCATGAGCGTCCTGACGACCGATCACCCCGCCTGGATCGAGACCGAGACCGGTGGCCGTGCGCGAGCCGTGCACGCGGCCACCGGGGTCTGGGTCCTGTCGTGGGACCGAACCGGCCTGCACATGAACTGCGTGGACGGTTCCGAGGACGTGAAGCCGGAGTTCGTCACCACCGATCCCGCTTGCCTGCCCAGCAGCGTCCCCGCCGAACTCAAAGCGGGGCTCGATGACCTCGGTGTCACGCGGCGACTCGCCAACCCATGGCTGTGGGACGCGATCACCACGGCAATCCTGCGCCAGGTCGTGCGAGCCGGACAGGCCCGCAAGCTCTACCGGGCCTGGTGCAAGACCTACGGAACCACAGTCGATAACCCCTTCGGTGAGCTAGCCGTCGCCCCCACCCCCATGCAGGTGCTGGCGCTGGACGATGAACAGTTCGCAGCCGTCGGAGCGAAGTTCCACCGCAGCGTGTTGCAGGCCGCCGCCCAGCACTACGAGCTGCACGCCGTCGACTGGCTCTGTATGGGCGCCCCTGAATTGGCAGCCGCGCTGACGAGCGTGCCCCGCATCGGCCCGTGGACCGCTGCGGCAGCCGCGGCCGACGTCACCGGCGACTTCAGTGTCTACCCGCACGACGACCTCGCCGTGCGTACCTGGGCCGCGCAGATCGCGCCCGGCTATGTCTGGCCGGACAAGAAGGACAAGGCGTTCGGCGCGATGTGGACCGACATGGCCGGCCCCGACCGCACCACCCTGCACACCCTGACCCTCTCAACACTCACCTGGGGCTCCCATGCCCGATGACCAGCGAGATCAATGCCGCAGTTACCGCAGCGTCAGACCAAGGCACAACTGGAGCTAGGCCACCAATGAGAACTATCGGATCTCCCGCTGGCAGCACCCGGACTACGGTCAAGGTTCTTGCCGGAGACCCTGTCTCTGAAGCGGGAGTTCGTACACACCTGCGGACACGCCCCGAGATTGACCTCGTGGTAGACGACGATCCCTCCGACGACCCGCAGGTGACAGTCATAGTGGCCGACACCGTCAGCGAGGACGTGCGGGTACTGCTGCGCAGTGCCCGGCGTACCAGCACCACCCGCGTCGTCCTCATCGTGGCTGACTCCACGGAGCAGGCGGTGTTCAGGGCGGTGGAGTGCGGGGTGGCGGGGTTCGTGCCCCGCAGCGAGGTCACGCCGGAACACCTGGTCCACGTCATACAGACCGCGGCGGCGGGCGACGGCTACCTGCCGCCCAACCTACTGATGGCGCTCATGTCGGAAGTTGGCACACTGCAGGAGGGACGGCACTTCAGCGGTCTGTCCGCCCGTGAGATCGACGTGCTCCGCCTCGTCGCCGAAGGACACGACACCGAAGCCATCGCGTCGAAGCTCTCCTATTCCGAACGCACGATCAAGAACGTACTGACCACGGTGATGAACCGCTATCAGCTGCGCAATCGGACCCACGCCGTCGCGTTCGCGATGCGTCGGGGCTTGATCTGACCGACATACGGCCACGGTGAGCAGGGGATAACGCCGGGGAATTCCAGCCGAACCGAATACGAGTCCGCAAATGCCGAGCTGCTCAGGTGCGCGAACCGGCTCGTCGCGATACATTTCCCAACGCACCGTCAGGCGGCGGCGCTACTCGGACTATCCGTGCGTCCGGGACCTCCGTGCGGCCAAACTAAAAACGAGACCACCGACCAGGAACCAGGGATTCCACAGCAGCAGCGTCCACAGTCGCTGTTCCGGGCTTACGTCTATTTCCGAGCCCGCAACGTCGGTCAGCAGCAGCACCTCGAGGGTGATGCCACGTACTAGCAGCACAGCGCAGACAAACCGCCCCAGGGCCGTGACCACCCGTCCTGTCAGATCGCGAGGCCGGGGCCTGGCGAGAAGCCATCCCAGCACACCGCCGACAAGGCACAGCAATCCCACGCCCCACAAGCCCACCGCCACGAACCACCCGGGGCGTTCCTCGGCCAAGGGCCCCGCCGAGACACTGAGGCCCCAACTGCCGCCCACTGCCCAGTAAAAATGGAGCACGGCGAAAGCGACCGCCCAGGCACACGCTATGCGTCCCCACAACCCCGGCGTTGTCTTGTCATGCGGATCTTCATACATAGCGAGGAGCATGCCACTGCTCCGGCACGCCGCCACCAGCGTCGCGAGAAAACAGCACGCCCCCCTTCCAGTCGGCCACAACGTGCGACCGAAAACATCGGACTTGATCGTCTAGATAGGAGCGAGTCCGTCGCACGCCCCGGCTACTTCACGGGCTTCCACACAGCGCACCGCTCCGACGTGAACTGACCGTCCGACGCCCGGATCGTCACCGTGATTTCCCTGGCCGACGTCGCGAGGTTGTTGTCGATGATGTTCCCCGACTTCGTCGTCCGCTCCCAATAGCAGTCCTTCATGCTGCCCCTGGCTCGGTACGTGCCCGGCGGAATCGTTTCCTGGGGCCAGGTCCGGGACAGCCTTGTCAGGGTCTGCGGCCGGGATCGGGACGGCCTCCCCGTTGATCACCGCTTCCAGGCTGGAGCCCTTGCGGCTCATCTCCAGGACGGAGACCACATGCCAGTCCACGCGCCCGTCCGTGGACGGCCTGATGACGGTCCAGCCCTCCCCCGCGACAGCGAGGTGACGCCCGTACTCCCGCAGGAGCTGCGCCTGCCCCTGCGGGCCGCCGGCGATCTCCGCGACGACCTGGGCAGCGGGATGGTCGTCCGGGACCCGCTCGGTGTCGGCCCCGGCCGTGGCCCGTCCGGCGTACAACTGGGCACCACTCATGGCATTCCCGATCCAGTTCGCGAACGAACGGACTTCCGGGGTGCGGTAGAAGCCCCACGCCCGTACCTGATCGCCCTGGGTGCTGGGCTGGGTCGCCTCTCTGACCGTGGTCACGGAGTACCGCGACGAGGCGGCAACGATCTCCTTACGGGTCACGCAAGGCGCCCGAGGGTGTCATCGATCCGGTTGATGAACACGGCGCCCCCGGCGACGGCAAGCCACTCGATGCCGTGGACGAGGAGCGGCGTGCCGGCGAACTGGCCGGTGGCGACGAGGTACATCGCGAGGATCGCGCCGCTGATCCACCAGCCCATGCAGTACACGCAGGAGATGAGGGTGACGATGAACTCCCGGGCCGCGGAGTCCGGGCGGTCCTCGTGCCACCGGTGGACGCGGTCGCGGGCCGGGTCGAGGATCGTGTCGTGGACGGCGAGCTGGGTTGCCCGGTAGCCGGCGAAGCCAAGCAGTGCGAGTTCGGTGAGCTGGATCAAGGTCGCCCCCAGTGCGGAATGTGATCCTCCGGTTTCGGCGGAGCATCATAGGCCACGTCAGGGAGTGCTCACAGGGGAGTAAATGCCCAGGTCAGCAAGGCAATTCAGATCATGGGTCGGGGGTAGGTCCGGGGGCCGGGCGTCGGCGGTGATGCCGATGCAGTGTCCCGACGGCGCGGGTCAGACGCACATCTTGGCCACCGGCGCCTGCCCAGTCGCGTAGGGACTGAATCAGCGCATCTCGCCCCCCACAGAGCCACGGGGCGCTACGGTGGCGGTCGTCTTAGCCGCGTGTACGAGGGAATGGGGGCGCACGTGCTGGGACCTTTCCGCCGGGTCGTGTCCTTTGTAACCACGTTGGCCGAAATTCAGAGGGAACTCGCCGCTTCGAAGACCACAGCCAACCAGTCCGCGGCTGGTGGTGAGACGCCCGACGACGGGCTTGAGGTCCTTGCCGCCCATGGGCGTGCGCGCATGGGCAACATTGCGGACTCGGAACATGCGCGTGCTCGCATGCGCAACATTGCGGACTCGGAACAGCGCCGTTCCCCGAGGTCTGGCCCCCCGAGAAGGCGCCGGGTTCGAGGGACGCGCCCGCGCTCCTACATCAGGACGCTGGTGACCATCGTGCGGGTTGAGGATTCTCCGGAGGAGGAGCCCACCCCCGAGGAGCTGTCGGCTGTGGCGTCGACCTCCGCGCAGACCATCGACCAAGCCATGGCGATGTTGTTCCTCCAGCTTGGGCCACCACCGGAACCTACCCAGATCGATTACACGCCCGCTTCTAACGGCGGCGGAGGGGTCCAGCAGTGACCACGGAAGACAGCGGGTCCCTCCCGGCCACGCGCGGCTCGAACGAAGACCCGATGGTGGCCGCTGGCCTTGAGATCGCCATGAAGTGGGGCTCTGCTCTCGGGCCGGACAAGCTCGAAGTCGCCTTGAAAGCGCTGGAGCCGGAGCTGCGGCGGCATCACAAGGAGCGCATGACACGGCTCACCCTTCAGCGGGAGGCCGCTCAGCAGGCCAGCAAGGAGCGGAGCGAGGAACGCGCACACAAGCGGCACGTCGCGGGCTTGGCCGTCGGGGGTGTCGTCGCTGTGGCGATGCTTGCCGCAGGGGTGTACGTGGCTAAGGACGCGTGGTGGCTCGCCCTCGTCCTGTGTGGTCCGAGCTTGCTGGCCCTGGCGAAGGTCTTCGTTCTCCGCCGCAGCGATCCGGACGACATGCGGGCCGTTACTCAGGCGGCGCGTACCGCGACCAATGCCGCCGGGCAGGCGCAGCCGCCGGCACCGCCGCCCCTGATCTGACAACCTCCCGAGGCACACATGGCCGATCACAAGGACCCGGCCGCGGCCGACGCGTTGCACCTGGTCGAGGTGGACACCGACGAGGGCCGGGAGGGCGTCGCGTACGGCCCCGGCCTTGACTTCCCCGTGGTGGGCATCGTGTTCGTGCCGGCGGCGTTGCTCGTCGAGGAGTCCTGACCCCAACCACCGGAAGCGACCCGGGCCGCGCTGCCGCGCCCCACGGCGTTCGCCGACGACCGAGTGGTTGAGGAGGCTGGCCAGCCGAAACATCCGATCCACTCGGAGCGCGTCGCCCTGTCGGCTGGGATCCTGATGCCTCGCTCAACGGACCGGAGTAGCCAATGATCATCCTGGACACCTGCGTTATACGCGGCATGAAGCTCGACAGCGGCGATGCCTACTTGCTCCGCGCCATCAGGGAGACAGGCAGTGACCGAGTCGCGGTGCCGTGGATGGTCCTGGAGGAGCGCGCGGCGCAACTGGCCATCGAATACGGCAAGGCCCACGAGAAGGCCGCCCAGGCCCTTCGACAGCTTCAGAGGACATCTCCGTTGGGCGTCCCAGCGCTCAATGATCCCGACCCGGAGGCCGTGCGCGAGCACTGGCGGGATCGGCTGAAGGAGCTAGTCGAGGTCCTGCCGACGAGTGAGGAGGCCCTTCGGCAGGGGATGTACCGGGAGGCGAATTCCCTTCCCCCGGCAGGTCTGAAGAAGGACATCAAGACCGGGGCTCGGGATGTGGCTATCTGGCTGTCGGCTGTCGAGTACGCCCGGGCCAACCCGAAGGAGAAGGTGTTCTTCGTCAGCGGCAACACCAGCGACTTCACGGACGGCAGTACCACCTACCCCGCGCCGATGGACAAAGACGTGGAAGGCCTCGGAGACCGGTTCGTCCACCTGACGCGCCTGGCGGATCTGTTGAAACGCATCGCTCCGCCCGTCGATGTCACCCCCCAGCAGGTGGAGAGGTTCTTGCCGGCATACGCCGAGCATTTCCGCGACGCGGCACTGGCTCGGTGGGGTATGCCGAGTTACTCGGCATACGCCGATCGGGCCCACACCGCGACGATGGCTCGGTGGGGTGCACCCGCCTTTTCAGCGGCAATCCCCCGGTTCCCGGCCCTGGTCCAGGCGAGCGGTGAGGTCGGTGAGGCCGACTGCTGGCTCTCCCCGCTTAAGGACCTTCAAGTCAAGGCCCTTGAAGTGAGCGACGTCCAGGGCTACCACCTGGGTGACCACGAGTGGTGTACGGCCACAGTCCAGTGGCAGTTCGTTGGTCTCGCCCTCGTCGCCGACACCTTGAGCAGGGTGTGCTGCACCTGGACCACCCGCATCATGATGCCTCTCGTGGAGGACGGACCGAGCCCCCGGATCCTGGAAGCCAACCGGCCGGAGGCCCCAGCCAACGGGCAAGACGTTGAATGGCCGACAAGCCCCCCAAGCACCGATGCCAACGCCCGGATACTCCAGCACCTCCTGAACAACCCGAAGGCGCGCAGCAGTATCGAAGAAACACTGATGGCGTTCGCCAAGTTGATGCAGAACGCTTTGCCCGCTCCCTGGGCCACCCGACAGTTCATCGAAGCAGAGCGCGAAGCCAAGATCCGTTTGGATGTCGAGGCAGACCTACAGGCGGAGGAGGAGGGTTGGGACGGGGACGGCGGGGACGACCTCTGGCACAACCTTGAAGACTAACTGATCGTTTCAGAATGAGATCGGTGTGTTGGCTTGGCAGTTGGGTGTTGTGTCGGCAGGATCTTCCGGGTGTCTGCTGATCTCGTGCCCG
>NZ_JBHVFF010000297.1:0-10532 GCF_042801895.1 Streptomyces sp. NPDC057543
GAACGGAACAGCGCTGCCGGCTCCGTCCCCGCGTACACGACATCGGGCGCCTGCGGGGTGTGGGCCCAGACCACGTCGCGCGCCGGGTCGGCGGCGAACCGCCCCACCACGGTGGGGTCATCGGTGAGGACGAGCAGCGTACTCGCCTCGTCGGGCGCCGCCTGCTCGGGCGGGCCGTAGCCGGGGGGTGAGCTGAGCCCGTACTCCTCCATCGTCGAGCGGTAGGCGTCCAGCAGGCGGATGTGATACTCCAGCGGCGCTCCGTCCGGGTTGGTCTTTCCGAGCGGGGTGGTGGGCTCGGGGCACCATGTGGTGAAGCGCGGCGTGATGCCGTGCGACATGAAGAACCGCAGGCCTTCGGTGGTCGATTCGATGGCCTCGTTCACCGTGGTGAAGCCGAAGGGTTCGGCCATCTCCACGCCCGCCACGAAGTTGGGGATGACATTGCGCGGGCCGAAGACCTCGGCGGAGTCCAGAATGCGGCGATGCCACTCGTCACGGCCCACGTAACGCTCCTTGCCGGGGCAGTAGAGCTCGAACAGCCGGCGGTCCCACACCTCGTAGTTGGGGTGGTAGATCTGGACTCCGTAGTCGTGGAAGCGCTGCACATCGTCCTTGGGCAGGGCCTGGGCGACGACCTTGCCGATCCAGCGGCCGGGGAAGCGCTCCTCGATGGCCTTCGCGTACTGGCCGTAGAAATCCGCCTCGTCGCGGCCGCCGATGTGGGAGGTGACGGCGCCCCCGGTGAGGGTGTAGGCGGTCGACGTCTTAGCGGTGTCGTACTTGTCGATGATGGCCAGTGCCTCCAGGACCTCGTCGACCGGCTTCACACCGGTGTACGGGCGTCCCGCCGCCTTGTGCTGGCGCCAGTTGTGGTTGATGTCGCAGTACTGGCACTCCTCCTTCGCCCCGAAGTATTGGCAGACCCGGAAGACCGTCAGGTAGACGAGGTAGCCCCACTGGATGGTGGGCGCGACCTCCATCACGGACTTGCCGTTCTCAAGGGTGTGCCGGTAGTAGTCCGGCATCGGCGGCAGGCCGACGTCGGAGATCCGCCGGCCGTCGAGGTACAGCCCGAGCACGCCGTCGCCGTCCGCAGCGACGCGGTACGGGGACGCCGGGTTGACCCGTACCGACACCACGGTCCGGCGCAGCTCGTACGGGCCACCGGTGAGGACGATCTCCTCCGGCGGGCGGCGGAGCGCGGCCGCGCCGAGCTCGGGAAGTGTTCCGTGGTCGAACGAGAAGATGAAGTACGACTTCGGCTTGACGTCGCCGCCCTCGTTGTCGCTGAGCGCGGACTCGTCGAACGCCAATCCGCCGCGCAGGAGATCTTCCTTGATGACGGCTTCCCGGGGCACGTGCGGGAACTGCTCCATGAGCCGCTCGATCAGGCGGGTGCGGCTCCCGTCCGCGCCACGCTCTTCGGCGTGGCTCTGATCGGTGCGGCTGCGGTTGGTACTGCTGGGCATGTGCGCGACTCCTCGGTCCGGTCGTCGGAGGCCTTCCGGGTACGCCTCACTGTCCAACGAACCACGGACGTCTACGGTGCCCGGCCGCACCGGCCCATTCGTCCGGGTGCGGTGCGGATGCTGTCCGGGCCGTCAGCTGCACCGTCCGGGCCGGGACTTCAGCGGTCCCAGTGAGTGGGCCGGCTGAGCGAGGACGGCAGTTTCGTCGCCGCGTCGCCCCGGGCCGCGTTGAGCTGCGCCTGAGTGAGGAAGAGACTCCCGGTGAGGTCGGCACCGGACAGCTGGGCGTCCCGGAAGTCGGCGCCGATCAGATCGGCCAGGCGCAGATCGGCACCCGTGAGGTCCGCCGCGATGAGGTAGGCACCCCGCAGGTCGGCGCCCCGCAGGTCGGCACCCTTGAGCCTGGCTCCGATGAGGTCGGCGCCGCGGTGGTCTCGCTTCTTCCTGCGGGGCACCGTGGCTCGTACCAGTTCGCTGGTACGGAGCAGGAGGCCCGCGACGTCGTCACGGTGCGCGGCCACGTCCAGGTCCGTGAACGCATCCGCAGGGAGGCGGGTGAGACGGTCCGTCTCGTCGAGGCCGCGCCGGATCTCGCCGTGGAGGGGGTGTGCCGCGTCCAGGGACAGTGCTTCCGTGAGGTACCAGAGGAGTTCGTGGAGCTGCCGCATGACCGGGAACACCTGGAACATCTGCTGGGCGGTCTGCGGGGCCTGCCGCCAGTCCTGCCCGTCGAAGGTTTCGCGGGAGACCTTCTGGCCGGCCCCGAAGCAGTCGTACACGGTGCAGCCGGGGAAGCCCTGCGTCCGCAGATCGGTGTGGATACCGCAGCGGAAGTCCTCCTGGAGATTACGGCAGGGCTTACCGGCTTCCTTGTTGATCGCGAAGTCCGCGGACCGCGTCAGGGTCAATGCGACGCAGCACAGCCCGAAGCAGCTCGCGCAGTCGGCGCGCAGCGCGGCACGGTCGGTGCGGTCGACACGGTCGGTGCTGTCGGTGCCGGGGCGTCGGGCGTTGTCGGGCACAGTGCGTGGGTCCTCCGGGATATACGGAACTGTCGGACGATCGACCCTATCCGGATCCGCCACGCCCGCACACCGATTTCTTGATCATCACCAGCGGGCACGGATCACCACGGCGCCCCTTTTCGGCTTCTCCACGGGTGCCGGATCAGGGGGCTCCGCTCCGGGCGGCAAGCGTGCGCGCAATGATGGTGGTTATTACATCTTTCGGGAGGTGGCCACGGACGTGGTGAACGCATCGGCCGACAGCATCCCTGCCCAGCGGGTCCTCACGGATCCGGCCGACCTTGCCCGGTATCAGCACGACGAGGCCGAGTGGGCCCCCTGGACATCCTCGACGACGCGATCGCGCTCGGCGGCACCGTGACGGGCGAGCACGGGGTCGGGCTGCTGAAGATGCGTGGCATGAACAAGGAGCTGGGTCCCGCGGTCCTGAGCATGCATCACGCCGTGAAGACTGCGCTGGACCCGCACGGCATTCTCAATCCGGGCAAGGTGCTCGACGGGGGCCGTCCGTCACCGTCCGACGAAAGCGGCACTCCGGGGGCGTAGCCGGGGCCTCGACTGCGGGCGACGACGTCCGGACGGCCCGCGTCCGAGCCATTGTCAGTGGGGCGACGCACACTTGAGAGCAGTAGGGCACGGGCGAAGGGGACGGTGATGGTCAGCGAGCACGAGACCGGCTTCGAACCGGCCACCGGGGACGGCCCACCGGCTTCGGCACCGGCCGGAAGCCGGGCCGCTGCGGTACGGACGGCGTTCGAGGGCCTCCTGCAGATCAGGCGGCTGACGAACACCGGACAGGCAAGTCCGGAGGGCGTGCCCGCACAGTGGGAGATTCTCCGGCCGATACGGGCCGTCGCCCTGGCCCTGGAAGCATCGGGCCTGGCTGCCTCGGCCGTTGACGGCTCCGGCGTGCGTACGGCGACCGGGTACCGCCTGGTGCCCGGCGATGCGCCGGACAGCGTGAGGGTCGAGTGGCTCGGTCCGCCCGGCAGCGGAGCCGCGCATGCGGAGGAGGCCGAGCTGCGCCGGTGCGCCGCCGTGCTGCGGGAGTTGGGCTGGACGGTATTGCTGTACCGCGGGCCGCGACGCAGAAGATTCCTGGAGGTCGAACCACCGGCCGGTGCCCGACGGCCGAACGGCGGTTAGCCTACGGCCCGGGGACATGGTGGGAGGTCATTGTCAGACCCATGGGGGATGCTGGTGGATCCGACACCTCTGACCGGGAGATGCTGAGATGCTCAATGACGAACTCGCCGCGGCCCAGGCGTATGTCCGACTGCTGGAGGCCACTCGGGCGGCGCTCACGGAGCCTGACGAAGTTCCCGTGTATGTCCCCTTGCTCGCCTCGCCGATCGCGGAGGCGGATGTCGCACTTGAGCGTGCGGGGCTCTGCGGCAATGAGTCCCGGTTCTTCGATCTCGTGCGCTCGCTCCAGCCGAGCGCCTCCGGCAGCGGTCGCTGACCGGACCTGCTGACCAGCACCGTACGGTCGCGGTGCACTCCGTCGCCGGGCGGAACGAACCGGGCGGGTCCGCTCGGCCGTCGATCCGCGAGCCGGCGGATCTGCGGGCTTACGGTCGTCGCGCAGCCGCCCTTCAACTCGTCGCTCAGATGCGCCACCCTGCTCGGAACGAGTCGGCGGGCCGGGCTCTCCCGGCCCGCACGGCATCGCCCTTCCGTCCCACGGCCACATCTCCTCTCGCCCTCTCGGGCGCACCCCGCACCCCGCATCCCGGCACGGTGAATTGATTCAAATGACCGAGGGTACTCAACCAGTCGCTTGACTGGCAGCTTCTGGCAAACCTAGCGTAGTTTTATATGAAACGATTCATGGCCCGCCCGAACGACCACGATCGCTGGATGACTCCACTTGTGAGGTGTTCATGCCCAACGTGTCGGCCGTCAAGGCAACCCTGAAGTCCCAAGTGATCGAGACACCGTCGTGGGGGTACGGGGACTCGGGGACTCGGTTCAAGGTGTTCGCACAGCCCGGGGTGCCACGCGACCCGTTCGCATTCGACTTCAACTCCCGGTACTACGCGGACGACGATCTGATGGTCGGAGCCGTCGAGGGCCACTTCACCGACACGGAGCCCGTGCTGGACTTCCTCTCCCGTGCCGAACACCCGCGGCTTGCCTCGCTCGGCACCTCGTGCCCGGACCACTTCCTTCGTACGAAGGTCAGCCCGCTGGTCCTCGACCTGCCCGCGGACGCCCCGCTGGACGAGGTCCTGGCGCGCCTGAAGCAGCTGCACGGGAAGTATCGGGACGCGTATCGCGCGTACTACGAGCGTCACGCCACCCCCGACTCCCCGCGATGCGTGGCGCGGATCCGGCGATCGTACTGGTGCCCGGGGTCGGCACGTTCTCTTTCGGCAAGGACAAGCAGACCGCCCGGGTCGCCGGGGAGTTCTACCTCAATGCCATCAATGTGATGCGTGACGCCGAGGCCGTCTCCTCGTACGCGCCGATCGAGGAGTCCGAGAAATTCCGGATCGAGTACTGGGAGCTGGAGGAGGCCAAGCTGCGCCGGATACCGAAGCCCAAGCCGCTGACCACCCGGGTGGCGCTGGTCACGGGTGCGGGGTCCGGTATCGGCAAGGCCATCGCACACCGGCTGGTCGCCGAGGGGGCGTGTGTCGTCGTCGCGGACCTCGATGCGGAGAGTGACGCCTCGGTGGCCCAGGATCTCGGCGGGCCGGACAAGGCTGTCGCGGTGACGGTCGATGTGACCAGTGCGGAGCAGATCGCCGGGGCGTTCAAGGCCGCCGTGCCGGCGTTCGGCGGTGTGGATCTCGTCGCGAACAACGCCGGGATCCCGATCTCGAAGCCGTTGCTCGAAACCACCGCCCGGGACTGGGACCCGCAGCACGACATCATGGAGAACACTGCGGCAGGCCGCCGGGCTGGCGGGGCGGGATCCGGCCCGGATCCATCTCGTCGGGGGCGGTTCGCGCAACGAGCTGCTGTGTCAGTGGACCGCGGATGCCACCGGGCTGCCCGTGACGGCCGGCCCGCCCCGCCGAGGCGACCGCGCTCGGCAACATCCTGTTGCAGGCACGCGCCCATGGCTTCGTGGGCGATCTCATGGACATGCGGCGACTCGTCGCGCAGACCCAGGAGTTGCGCCACTACACCCCGCAGAGAGATCAGCGTGCCTGGGACCGGGCTGCCGCGAGACTGCGGCCGGCCTGAGTCCCCGTGCACTGCGACACACAGACCGGGCACCGTCCGGCGGATGCCCGGGCCCCGATGGATGACGAAGGAAGGAAGCTCATGACTGATGTCTCGCCCGTGGTACTCGACGGCGCGCTCGCCCGCACCGCACATCGCCGTACCCGCGTCGGCCTGGTCTCCGGTGGACTCGGTGCGTACTGGCCGCAGTTCCCCGGTCTCCTCGACCAGCTGCGGGAATCGACGCGTCACGTGACCGGGCGGTTCGAGGAGATGGACTGCGAGGTCGTCGACGCCGGCTTCATCTCCGACCCGCAGGAGGCCGCCGAGGCGGCGGAACAGCTGCGGAAGGCCGACTGCGACATCGTCGTGACGTTCCTGACGACGTACCTCACAGCCTCGATGGTCCTGCCGATCGCCCAGCGCACCCACACCCCGGTGCTGGTCATCGATCTCCAGCCGACCGAGGCGATGGATCACCCGAACACCGACACGGGCCAGTGGCTGGCGTACTGCGGGCAGTGCCCGCTGCCGGAGGTCGCCAATGTGTTCCGACGCAGCGGCATCCCCTTCCGCTCCGTCTCCGGCCATCTGCACGACGGGAACGCCTGGAACCGGATCCGCAGGTGGATCTCCGCCGCCCGGGTGCGGGGTGCGATGCGCCACGGCCGACACGGATTGATGGGCCACCTCTACCCCGGCATGCTGGACGTCTCCACCGACATGACACTGGTCTCCACCCAGTTCGGTGGACACCTCGAAGTCCTCGAATTCGACGACCTGCGGGTCCGGGTCGCCGCCGTGACGGACGTGGAGGCCACCGAACGAGTCGCGCTCGCACGCAGGGTCTTCACCCTCGACGATTCCGTCGACGAGGGCGATCTTGCCTGGGCCGCCCGGGTGTCGGTCGGACTGGACCGGCTCGTCGATGACTTCGAGCTCGACAGTCTCGCCTACTACCACCGCGGTCTGGAGGGGGAGATCCATGAGCGGCTCGGCGCAGGCATGATCCTCGGAGCTTCGCTGCTGACCGCCCGGGGCATCCCGATGGCCGGGGAATACGAGCTGCGCACCAGCCTTGCGATGCTGATCGCCGACACCATCGGCGTCGGCGGATCCTTCACCGAGCTCCAGGCCCTCAACTTCCGCGACCGGGTCGTCGAGATGGGGCACGACGGCCCCGCCCACCTCGCGATCAGCGCCAAGGATCCGCTGCTGCGCGGGCTTGGTGTGTACCACGGCAAACGCGGGTGGGGCGTCAGCGTCGAATTCGACGTCAGGCACGGTCCGGTCACCACGTTCGGCGTCGGCCAGGAGGCGGACGGGACGTTCACATTCATCGTCTCCGAGGGCGAAGTCGTCCCGGGACCTCTGCTGGAGATCGGCAACACCACCTCCCGTGTCGACTTCGGCTTCGACCCCGGCGAGTGGACCGACGCCTGGTCCGCGACCGGCATCGGCCACCACTGGACTCTCTGCACCGGCCACCGCGCCAAGGACTTCAAGGCCGCGGCCGACCTTCTCGGTATCCCGTTCCGCACCGTGACCGGCCCCAACGACCTCTGAGGGGCGCCGGCCCCGATCCACCCGGTTCCACCCTGTATACCCCGGTCCGGCGCTATGCCTCAGTCCATCGTTCGGGAAGCGGGAGCCAGGCCGAGCTCGCGGTCGCCCAGCGGCGCGAAGAAGAGCGCCACGTCGGCCTCGGTGACCTCGGCCAGGTCCGCCGGGTTCCACTGCGGATTGCGGTCCTTGTCGATGATCTGGGCGCGCACGCCTTCCACCAGGTCGGGCCTGGTGAAGGCGGTGCACGAAGTCCTGTACTCCTGGTCGAGCACCTCCTCCAGGCTGCCGAGCCTGCGGGCCCTGCGCAGCGCGGCGAGGGTCACCTTGAGCGCGGTGGGAGACTTGGCCAGGATCGTTTCGGCGGCCTGCTTGGCAGCGGGAACACCGCTGGTACCGAGCTGGTCGAGGATCTCCTCGACGGAGGCGGACCGGTAGCAGGAATCGATCCACTCGCGGTGCTCCGCCAGTTCACCGCCCGGCGCGGGTGAGGCGTGGCGCCGTACGGTCTCCTCGACCTCGGCTGCCGTACCGCAGGCGGCGAGGGCCGTGGTGAGCCCGGCGAGGTGGTGGGACAGTACGAAGTGGTCGGCGAGCCCGCACAGCAGTGCGTCAGCCGCGCCGACCGCGTCCGCGGTGAGTGCCAGATGGGTGCCGAGCTCACCGGGTGCGGCGCCGAGCAGGTGCGTCCCGCCCACATCGGGGACGAAGCCTATTCCCGTCTCGGGCATGGCGACGCGCGAGCGTTCGGTGACGATACGGACGTCGCCGTGGGCGGAGACACCGACCCCGCCGCCCATGACGATGCCGTCCATGACCGCGACGTACGGCTTGGAGAACCGGGCGATGCGCGCGTTGAGCCGGTACTCGTCACGCCAGAAGTCCATCGATGTGCCGCCGCCCGAGCGGGCGTCCTCATGGATCGATCGGATGTCGCCGCCCGCGCAGAGGCCGCGCTCCCCCGCGCCGGTGATCAGGACCGCGGTGATGGCGTCATCGGCCTCGGCTTCGCCGAGTGCTGCGTCCATGCGCAGCACCATGGCGTGATTCAGCGCATTGAGGGCGCGCGGGCGGTTGAGCGTGATGTGCCGGATGCGTCCCTCGGTGTGCAGCAGAACGGGATCGTCGTGATTCATCAATGCGCTCCGGTCAGCCCCTGTGCCGTATCGCCCGCCGATCGCGGACGATCTTCCGCTGCCATTCTGCGGGGCGGGCCCCGGGCTCGGGCAGCAGGGGTACGGGGCGAGAGTGCACAAGAATGAGAGCGCACAAGGGTGCGGCTCCCCGCGAGCGGGGAGCCACCTCGACCGGTGGTCCCGGCACATTCCGGTGCCGGGACCATTGGTCTACGTCAGTGCTGTGCGGTGCGACGCTTGCGCACGGACCACATGATGCCGCCACCGGCCAGCAGGACGGCCACAGCCGCTCCACCGATGATCGGGGTGGCGGACGAGGAACCCGTCTCGGCCAGGTCCGGCGAGCTGGGGCTCGGGGAAGCCGCTGCCGGGGCGGACTCCGAAGGCGCCTCGCTGGGCGTGGCGCTCTCGACGGGCGCCTCCGAGGAGGGCGCCTGCGACGGCGTGGCCTCCGACGGCGTAGGTGACGGGGTGTCCTCGGACGGCGAGGGTGACGGGGTGGTGCCCTCGCACACGGGCGCCTGCTTGGTCTCGTCGCGCGAGAACTTGTCGCCGTCGCCGGCCTTGACGACGAGATGAACCGTCAGTTCCTTGTCGTGCTCGGGCAGCTCGAGCTTCTTGTGGAACTCCTTGCCGAAGGTCTGGGTGGGCAGGAGGTTCTCGCCGTCGACAGTGACAGTCACCTCGTTGGTGACGTTGCTGTTGTAGGCGGTCAAGTCAAGGCTCACGTCAGTACAGGTCACGGCCCAGGTGGGAGTGTGAGCTGCGGCCGGGCCGGCGGTGAGGACCGTGCCGGTGAGGCCGACCACCGCTGCGGCCGCGAGTGTCCCCGCAGCACGCAACGATCTCCTGGGTATGGTCATGAATTCTTCCTCCGCATATGTTTCATCGCCTGAATGGCGGTGGGGCGCACAGTACTGCCCGTGACAACTACGTGCGCAACCGCCCCACGGAGCATCCGAAGTCACAACTGAACCCACATCGGCACCAGTTGGGACATCGCGGACACAGCGCGAAGAGAGCGGAGCAAGTCCTTGGCGGCAATCCCTGTCGAAACGCAGCCCGTCGAGGCGGCCAGGTCGGATACTCGGTGGGTTTCCAGAGACGGTAGATGTGTCAGAGACGGCAGTGCATGATGTGCAGTCCGACGAAGCCGTGTTTCGGATGGTTGAACCCCTCGGGCAGCGTTCCGAGGACGTCGAATCCGAGCGAGCGGTAGAGCCGGACAGCGTGGATGTTCGTCTCCACCACAGCGTTGAACTGCATGGCCCGGAACCCCGATGCGCGAGCCCAGTCCAGTGTGTACGCGCACAGTGCCCGGCCCACACCCTGCCCGGAATGCTCGGGGTCGACCATGTAACTGGCGCTGGCAATGTGCGCGCCGTTGCCCATGTGGTTGTTGTTCATCTTCGCCGTACCGAGGACCGCCCCATCGTCGCCGACCGCGACGACCGTGCGGTTCGGTGACTTGAGGAGCCACCAGGAGCGGGCCTCACGCTCATCGAGGTCGAGCGGATAGGTGAACGTCTCGCCCGCTGCGACGATTTCGTGGAAGAACGGCCAGATATCGGCCCAGTCCCCGGCTGTGGCTTCTCTGATCAGCATGTGCGTCAGGATGCCGGTGCCGTTCTCCCCGCGCCAGGAGTTTTCAGCAAGGACGCCTGGATGGGCGCCGCCGCAGCCCGAGCCGGGCGAGCAGTCCGAGTGCGGCTTCCGGCACCGCTGTCGGCGGAGGTCCAGGATCGGGAACCGGATCACGAACCTGAACGCAATCGCGTACAGGAACGACGGTGGGTGCGGGTTCGGGCGCCGGACCGGGATCGAGCGCCGGGGTGGGTTCGGAGACCGAACCGGCCGAAGCGGGTTTTCCCTCGGTAACGAGCTCTTTCCGAACTCGGAGTTCAGGGTCAACACGGATTCCTGGCTCGACACCGGGTTCACGATCACCACGGAGTTCGGACTCAACACCGCGTTCGACCCCGGTGCCGCGTTCGGTTTCCGGTCCTTGCTCATCCTGGATCTCAGGTCGGCGATCGCGCCCGGGGCCGGGGCGAAGGCGCCGCTCGTCGCCCGGACGCGGAGCCGGACGGGCCTCCCGCGCGTTGTCCAGCTCCATGATCAGGCCGACGCGCCGCCACAACATCTCGTCCGGTTCGTCGGCC
>NZ_JBHVFF010000298.1:0-10471 GCF_042801895.1 Streptomyces sp. NPDC057543
CGACCTATACCTGCGCGAAGGCGTCTGATTTCGGCGGTGGGCGACCTGTCCGGCGGCCGTGTGCCGCCAGACAACGGCCGGGGTCGGCGGCTATCCCCTTCCTCCCGGTCTACTCATCGGCCGCGTCTGGGTCACGCAGGGGCCCTCCTCCATGCCGTCCAGGTAGCGCTGGTAGAGCTGCCCGGAGCGGCCGTGGAAGATCTTCCGGACGAACGCGTGGCGGCCCTCCTGGAGGTTGGCCTGGCTCTTGATCTGCCGGCGGTAGCCGGGCTCGTCGGCCAGGCGCAGGATGTGCAGGGACTTGGCGATCCGCCCGTAGTGGGCGATCGCGTCGCCGAGCGGGGTCGGGCGCCCGTCCCGTGACAGCATCCGGACCGGTATGGATGGAGCCGATGATGCGGAGGATGTCCTTCCACTGGCGTTCGATCCGGGCAAGGTCGACCCGGCCACGGGCGGCGTCGGTGAAGGCGCCGTAGTCGGCGGTGCGGTCGATGCGCCACAACTTCTGGTCCGGCAGGTCCGCGAGCTGCGGCGCGTACGCGAACCCGGCCGGAGTCAGCAGGCCGAGACGATGTCGCTGTACGAGGCGGTGTCCGTGACGATCGTCTCCGGGCGCTTGCCGCCGTCACGGTCGTAGAGGACGTCCAGCACGTACAGGGAGTCGCGCGGGGTCCCGGCCACCACCCTCCCGCCCGGCCCCGCCGCCTGGTCGTTGATCATGTTCAGCCAGGTGGCGCCGCCCCGGCGCCCGAAGTACTTGGGGTTGGGCCGGGCATAGACCGAGGGGACGGGGACGACGAACCGCATGCCGTCGACCGAGGCGACCAGCCCGCCGCCCCACGCCTGCGCGAGGCCGATGGACGCCTGGTGCTCGATGAGCGTGGCGTTCGCGGCCCGGTACGTGGCCAGCCGCAGATACGTCTGGTCGACGTGGGACAACGTGCCGTACTTCAGCGCGTCCGCGGAGCCGATGACGGGCGTGTAGCCGACGTTGCAACTGTGCGCGACCAGCAGCGCGGCGACCGTCACGTGCAGGTCCCGCAGCCGGGCGTCGCCGCCGGTGATCGAGGTGAACGCCTGGTCGGCGCCGGTCCACGAGAACACTTCCAGCAGCACCTCCGGCAGGTCGACGCGGGGCATCATCGCCTCCACCGCCTTCCGCAGGTCCAGGAGGGAGGCGGGTTCGAGCTCCGGTTCCAGGGCGGCGAAGTGCAGACGGCCGTCGTCGTCGAAGGTGATCCGGGAGTTCGCCGGCACCCGTCCGGCGACCTCCCGGTACGTGCCGTCCAGCAGCGCGGCCCGCGCCGCCAGGTGCTCACCCACCTCGCCGGGCAGATTCAGGGAGGCCAGCACGGCCGGGCGGACCTGCTCCCACGCCTGGCCGTCCAGCAGCTTCGCGCGCGGGTCGCTCCCACTTCGAGGAGTTCTTCGCGAAGACCTCCCGTCGGCGCAGCATCCGGTGGAAGGACTCCAGCACGCAGAACACGTACGCCTTCCAGTCCACCGTGCCCGGCTCCAGGTGCGGCGCGCCCAGTACGAGGCGCCGCCACGAGCCAACCAGGAGGGACGTGTCGATCTCGTCGGGTCCGACCTTCTTGCGCCCCATCAGGTCCGGCAGTGACTTCAGTGCCTTGAGGGCTGTGCCTGCCTTGCTGCCGGGGTGCCGGGGTGCCGCCACCGCTTTCCACAGGCTCGCCCGCTGCTACGAGCGGCGCACCACCGTCATCGACGCATTCTTCGACCTCGCCGACACGATCATCACCGTCCGTAGCCTGATCCTGCAGGCATGGACCACCCACCGCTGGGAGGAACGCCTCCGACGCCGAGCATGACCTGCCGCCTGTCCGCGCGGACTCTGAAGACCATCGTCAGGCCGCCCGCGCGGAAAGATGGGTATCGGTGGAGGATCAGCACTCCAAGCGATCTTGATGCCGGCCGGAGGGGTGTGTCAGTGCGCCTCCGTGAGTGCCTGCTCGTAGGCTGCCTGAAGGAGTTCGGAGGCCCGGGGGTGGTTGGGGTTCGGGCGGGGAATACCCAGGTGCACCTCGCGGAGTTCGTCCATGAGGTCCTCCCAGAGATGCGGGCCGCCGTCCTCCAAGAGGCGAGCGCGGACGCTGAGTTCGGGTGTGGTCGGGCGGTGCCGCATTCCCCAGGAGCCGAGCGCGACCATGATGGGGACTGTCTGGATGCCCGCTTCTGTGAGGCTGTAGGTCGCTCGACGTCCTCGTTCGACCTGCTCCTGCGTGAGGAGACCGCCGGCGACGAGGGCCTTGAGACGGCTGCTGAGGATGTTCGACGCGATCCCCTCCTCGGAGTGGCTGAGCAACTCGCGGAAGTGTCGGCGCCCGCCGAACATCATGTCGCGCAGGACGATGAGGCTCCACTGGTCCCCGAGTGCCTCCACCGCCGCGTTGACCGCGCATCCGGACCGCGGTTTGTCTCGCATGCCCACCTCCAGTGATTGCATTCTGCCATCACCGAGTCTAGGCTCGCCCAAGGCTAGTGATTGTAGTTCGCAATCACATCGCTTCGAGGGCAGGGGTCCGTGCAATGTCCCGCGTGAGGGTCCACAACTTCTCCATCTCTATCGACGGATTCGCCACTGGTGAAGGGCAGAGTCTCGACGCCCCGTTCGGTCACGCCGGCACGCGGCTCCATGAGTGGTTCTTCCCGACCAGGACCTTCCACCAGATGCTGGGCAAGCCGGATGGGAGTACTGGGGTGGATGACGCCATCGCCGGCACCTGGGATGTCGGCATCGGAGCGGAGATCATGGGCCGCAACAAGTTCGGCCCCCAGCGCGGGCCATGGGAGAACGACGACTGGAACGGCTGGTGGGGGCCCAACCCGCCCTTCCACACCCCGGTGTTCGTCCTGACCCACCACCCCCGCCCCTCGGTGGAGATGGAGGGCGGCACCACATTCCACTTCATCGACGCCACGCCGCAGGAGGCACTCCGTCAGGCGCGCGAGGCCGCAGGCGACCTGGACGTGAGGATCGGTGGCGGGCCGACCACGATCCGCGAGTTCCTCGTCGAAGACCTCATCGATCATCTGCACATCGCCGTCGTCCCGATCGTTCTGGGCCGTGGCGAGCGCCTGTGGGACGGACTCGAAGGACTCGAGAAGCGCTTCCAGGCCGAGTCCGTGACAACCCCCAGCGGCGTCACGCACATGACCTTCACCCGGCCGTAGCGACCGCCCGCGCAGGGGGCAATCGACCTCGGTCTCCCACCCCGCACGCTCCGAAGGCCGACAGGACGAACATCACTTCCAAGGGCGGCACCACGTTCGCCGTCGACACGACCGGCCAGGGCGCGCCGCTGATCCTGATCGGCAGCGCCTTCAACGACCGCGCGAAGCCGGCCGCGACACCGGCGCCGCTCACGCAAGCGGCTTGAGCACATCAGCGCCCAAGGACATCAAGGGGCGCAGGTTCTGTGCGGGCCGCCATTGCCGTCTCGTCGGGCAGGCGACGCTCGTACAGTCGGCAGGCAGTCCTCCTCAATGTGGCTGTGGGTGGGTTGGAGGGCGATCACGGCGGCATCGTCGGCCAGGCGGCCGCCGACGTAAGCGAGGAGGTCGGCCCGCAGGCAGTGGAGCAGTGCTGAAGGGCTCTCGTGCGCCCAGTCGGCGGCGCGCTCGGCCAGCGGGTAGAAGACGCCCCGGGCGTCGCGGGCCTCCGTCACCCCGTCGGTGTGCAGCAGCAGCACATCGTTCGGCTCCAGAGTGAAGGTGTCGACGTGGTAGTCGGGGCGGCTCAGCTCGCCCAGGCCCAGCGGAGGGGCGGGGCGAGTGACAGGCAGTACGGTGACCTGGCCGTCGCGCAGCAGCAGGGGTGGCGGGTGCCCGCACGTGACCATCTGCGCCAGGGCAGCCGTGTCGGGAATGTCGATGACGGCAGCGGTGATGAAGCACTCCCCGGCCGTCTCCGCTTCGGCGGGTTCGGCCAGGTTCCAGCACACGCTGTGCTCCAGGTAGGCCATGAGGTCGGGCAGGGTGGCCTCGCGGTGCGCGGCCTCTCGGAAGGCGCCCAGCAGCAGGGCGGCGTCGCTGATCGCGGTCAGGCCCTTGCCCCGCGCATCGCCGATGATCAGCCGGGTGCCCGTGGGGGTGCGTACGGCGGAGTAGAGGTCGCCGCCGAGCAGGGCGTGTTCCTGCGCCGCCAGGTACATCGACGCCACACGCAGCGGGCCGATCCGATGTGGCAACGGCCGCAGTACTACCCGCTGCGTCGTCTCCGACACCGTCCGCACCAGCGCCAGCTCACGAGCGTGCCGCTCGCGCAGGTAGCGGAAGACGGTCACGATCACCGAGACCACCAGCAGGGCGATGATCTGCGACTCGAAATTCATCGTGTTCAGCAGGTTGTTGTCCAGGCCGATGACGAGGATGCCCACCACCGCGAGGGCGCCGATCGCTCCGGTGACGAGGGTGGAGGCGAAGGACGCGGCGAGCGCGGGTGCCACGATCAGCAGCGACGGCCCCATCGGCAACCTGTTGTTCGGGGTCAGCACGTCGGTCAGCACGATGACCACGATCAGGCCGAGCGGGAGCGCCAGCAGGGCGTTACTGGCCTGCTGCGGGCGACGATGGTGCGCAAACTGTTGCCGCAACCCCATAACTCTGGGTCTACACCCACCGGAGCAGCCCCGCAGGTCTGGAGTGGCGGGGCTGCCCAACTGCTCGAGGGCGGCTACCAGGGCGACGAAGAAGAGCGCCCGGCGGGGAAGCGGCGTCCATCTGGACCTGAGCCAAAAGAAGTCGCTACTGGGGGCGCGAGCCACCCCTTCACGCGCCCCCGACAGGTCGGAACTGGGGCCAAAAGAACTCGGAACTCTGGTCCCGAAACAAAACAAGTGCTTCAGAAGATCGCAGATCAGGCAGTCGGCGAATACCGGTCGATCTCCTCGCCGGTGATTGCCTCGACCAGCGCGCAGTACAGGACTTCGGCGACCGGCGGGGTCACCGCGTTGCCGAGCTGCCGCACCTGGTGCCGCTTCGAGCCCATGATCTTGCACTTCGCCTTGAAGGCCATCGCCCTCGCGATCTTCTTGGGCTGGAGCATCCGGAACAGCACGTCGTCGATCTTGAAGTCGCGGCGGACGAGGGCGTACCGGTCGCGGGTGGGCAGCGCACCGATCGGGTCGGTGACCGGCCTGGCCTGGCCGTTGCCGTAGTACGGGAGGAGCAGGTGGTCAGGCGCGGTGACCAGTCCGTGATGGTTGCCGCCCGCGGTGACCGAGTGGAGCGGCGTCCCGATGTGCCGTGCCTTCTCGTTGTCGCCGCCACCGCGCATGGGGATCACGAACGGCATGTACGTGAGGGCGGTCTCCAGACGGGCCGTCTGGGTGCCCAGCGGGTCCTCCAGCCTCATGGCCTTCTTCCCCTCGCGGCCCTCGCACGGGATCAGCGGCGGCGGGAAGACGATGCCGTCGGTCTCGACCGTCGTACGGGTCGACATCGGCAGGTCCAGGCCGACGGCCTTCTCCCACCAGGTTCCGCCGGCCGGGACGAGGAACGGACCGCCGGGCATCATCCCCTGCTGCGTCTCGTCGACGTCGTCGAACAGCGAACCCTGCCCGTCCGGTCGAATTGGACCTTCACGCCCCGGGCCGCGCTCCATTTGGGGCATTCCGGCGAGGCCCAGAAAAGATGGCAGAGCGGCCACTTCTCGACCGGGGCCCGGCGGATGTCGCCCTCCACAGGTCGCAGTTCGGGTTGTTCCAGGCGTGCGTGGCGAGGGCTACGTCCCAGTGGTTCGCGCCTCTGGTGACCTGGACGCCGGGGACCGAGCCCCCGCCCTGAGTGTCGCCGCCAGCGCCGCAGAACCGGCTCATATCGGTCAGGACGCTACGGGTGGGCTTCAGCACGCCTGCCGTTCCAGGGCCGCGGGCGGCTCGTTATCGAGCTGCGTCACGCCGCTTTCCGGTTGCAGATCCGCTACTGCACACTTCAGGACCGCAGTCATCGCGCGGAGCGCGCAGTTCAACTACTGCGCGCTCGAGAGGACTTTTGCAAACGGCGACCTGCGGAAACGTGATCACTCCAGGGGCTGTCGCAGAACTCTCTCAGATGGTCATTTGTGAGAGTTGCCGAGCGTGACGGCTGTGCCCGGTGTGGCCTGCGTCCGGGCTTGACCTTCGAGTCGGGTCGAAGGTTTACCGTCTGAGGCATGAGCACCTACAGGATCTCGCAGCTGGCCGCCCTGCCGCGCTGGAGCTGACCGTGCGCGCGCCCGAAGCCGCAGCGCCGCTGCTGGCCGATCTGTTCGGAGTGACCGCATGAGCCACCCCGCCCCTTCCTCTTCCCGCCGCCCGCGCCCGTGGGGGACGGTGGGCGCCGGCATGGCCGCCTGTGCGGTGTGCTGCGCGGGCCCGCTGTTGGCCCTGCTCGGAGGCATCGGCGCGGCCTCCGCGCTCGCCTCCCTCTGGATCCCCGCCCTCGCGGTCGTGGCGGTGGCCGCAGCCGTGGGCGCCTACGTGCTGCGCCGCCGACGCCGGGCCGCTGCCTGCAAGACGACGGCGGGCCCGGTCGACCTCGGCCTGCCCGCCGTCGGCACGGCCCGGGACGATCGCGTGCGCTGACCTGGGGCGAGAGGCCGCCCGTCGGCCTGTGAGGATGACGGAAGCGGCCCGCCACCAGGCGCGGGACGGTACAGAGGCAAGGGAGCAGTCGGGTGTCGCAGGAACCGTCAGGCCTGGTCGAGCGGATGGAACACCACCAGATCGCGGTGTACCTCGGCGCGATGGCGGCGGGCGCGCTGGTGGGCGGGGCGGCGCCGTCCGCCGGGCCGGGCCTGGAGCACGCCATCAACCCGGCGCTCGGCGCGCTTTTGTTCGTCACCTTCCTCCAGGTCCCGGCCGCCGAACTGCTCCGCTCCCTGCGCGACGGACGCTTCCTGTCCGCCGCACTGGTGGTGAACTTCGTGGTGGTGCCGCTCGTCGTCGCCGCGATGTTCGTCTTCCTGCCCGCCGACCAGGCGGTGCGGGTCGGTGTCCTGCTGGTGCTGCTGTGCCCGTGCGTGGACTACGTGATCGTCTTCTCCGGGCTGGCCGGCGGGTCCAGCCGCCGCCTGCTGGCGGCCACCCCGCTGCTGCTGGTCGTCCAGATGCTCCTACTGCCCGGGTTCCTGTACCTGTTCATGGGGTCGGAGCTGGCCGACATCGTTGAGGTCGGACCGTTCGTCGAGGCGTTCCTCGTCCTGATCGTCATCCCCCTCGCGCTGGCCTGGACCCTCCAGGCGTGGGCCGCCCGCCGCCCGGCCGGGCAGAAGGTGGCCGATGCCGCGACCATGACGATGGTCCCGCTGATGGCCGCCACCTTGTTCGTCGTGGTCGCCTCCCAGGTCCCCAAGCTCGGCGACAGCCTGGGGGACGTCGCGGCCGCCATCCCGTACTACGCGGCGTTCCTGATTGTGATGGCGTTCGCCGGGAAGGCCGTCGCCCGCCTGTTCCGCCTCGACGCCCCCGCTTCGCGGGCTGTCGTCTTCACCGGCGCGACCCGCAACTCCTTGGTCGTCCTGCCTCTGGCCCTGGCCCTGCCCGATGCCCTGTCGGTGGCCGCGGTCGTCGTGGTCGCCCAGACCCTCGTCGAGGTCCTCGGCATGGTCGCCTACGTCCGCCTCGTCCCCCGGCTCGTCTCCGCGGACCAAGCCTTGGCGACCCCGGTCGGTTCCTGAGCGCGGTCAGTCCTCCCCGCCGTCCTCGTCGTCGTCCAGCCCGGCCGCGTCCGGGTCGCGCAGGGGCCGCAGGCCGCCGCCGGCCGGGGTGGAGGCGGTGAAGCTGTAGCGGCCGAGCACGTGAACCCCATGACCCGATCGATCGTCACCAGAGCGGCCGTGTGCGCCGTCTCCAGCAGATGCCCGTACCGGTCGGAGATGGTCTTGATCGACTCGTGCCCCAGGCGCCGCTGCACGTAGGTCAAGCTGTGCCTGTCCGACAGCAGCGCCGCAACGTGCGAGTTTTTCCCACCGTTTTCCCAGCCACCCGTTTGAACTAGCCAAGATCTAGCGATACTTGCAGGTCAGGGTGCAGATACGCAGAAACGGCCGGAGCCCCCGCACAGTGGGCCCCTTGCGCCGCCCTGACCTGCGGCTTTCCTCTGACCTGCGTGAACTCTCAGCGTTTCGGCCCGCCCTGGCCCGCCCTGGCCCGTCTCAAGCCGTTTCAGCCCGCCCTCGTGCTCCCACGGGAGCACCACGAAAGCCGCCGGAGTGAAGTTCGCCCTAACCTGCGGGTACGGCCGCCAAGCTGACCGAAATGCCCCCAGCCAAGCACGAAGCCCCACCCCATCAGGGGTGGGGCTGATCGTGTACCCCCGGAGCCGACCGCGGGTACTGTTCTGTTGTCGAGTCAGAACAGGAGCCAGTATGCATGCTCTGCCGCACGACCACACGGGAACGCGCATCGCGCGCCTCCGTCGAGAGCGCCACCTGACACAGACGGCACTTGCTGAACTGGCAGGCGTGTCAGCCAGTCTCGTCACGAAGACCGAGCGGGGCGTACTCCCCCTCACTCCGCACGTTTCCGCGTGCTTCGCTCGGGCCCTGGGTGTGTCGGTAGCAACCATCGTTGGCCAGCCCTACGCGGACGAACTTCGGGCCGATGAACTAGACGTACTGATAAGGCCCATTCGCGAGGCTCTGGACGTCTACGACCTCGGCGTAGATCCGGAGATCAACGCACGAAGCATTGCTGATCTGAACACAGAAGCTGAGCGCTTGTGTGCCGCCGTTCGTGGCGGCGAAATCAAGATGGCCGCAAGTGAAGTCGCAGGCCTCATCCAGGAAGCGACGACCGCAGCGCATGCGGCGGGGGCGCACGAAGGGTGGCTCACGCTCGCGAGTCTCTACCGGACGTCGTACGACGTTGCTGCAAAGCTGGGGTTCCCTGACCTGGCCGCTCTGTCCCTTGCACGTCTGGACTGGGCTGCACAAATGGGTTCGGATGCGGTACTCGGTGGCATGTTCCACTACCTACGTGCCCTCACCTACCTGCGGGAGGGGCAGTACCGCACAGGCGACCGCCTCATCTCCATGGGGCTCTCGACTCTGCAACAAGCCGATGCAAGCCGTGAACGCCAGATCGTCACGGGGCAGCTCCATCTCGGGGCTGCGGTGATGGCTGGCCGCGCCCACGATGAGGACCGCGCCCAGGAGCACCTGTTGAGCGCCGAACTCCTCGCTGGCGAGACTGGCGAGGCTGTGAAGGTTCACTGGCTCGCGTACGGGCCGACGAACGTCAAGGTGCATCGGGTCGCGGTTCTCGCCGAGCTGGACAAGTACGGCGAAGCCGTCGAGGCGTCAGCCGACATCGCCATTCCTCGCGACTGGCCTAAGTCGCGCACGAGCCACCACTTCGCCGAGGTAGCCCGTGCCCAGATGTGGACGGGCAAGTTGGACGGGGCGTTCAGCAACCTGCTGATGGCGCGGAAGATCGCGCCACAGCAGGCGAAGTATCACCCGACCGTCAGGGAAACGTACGAGGGCCTGGAAGCTGCCCATCGCCAACTTCCTGACAGCTTCCTCTCCTACGGCTCCTGGCTCAGCTCCTCACGCTAAGTTGCCCTAAGTAAAGCCTTGGCCCCAACTGGCAGTAATTCACTGTCAGTTGGGGCCTTGTCGTGCCGCCACCATGTCGTCACTGGCCACTTCGACATGGAGCCGACCATGACGACTACACAGCAACCCGCGGCCCAGCACCGCCCCAGTCGAGGCGATGCTGTACCCGCCCGAGCACCATTACTCGCCGCTTCACCGGTCACTCAGGAGTGGTCGAGGACGTTTGATCTCTTACTGCCGGCTTCCCAGTTAGCTCGCCTGCACACGCGGACACGGCTGACGATGTTCAAGTGGGCCGGGAACATCGAAGGCGCGACAACCGTCGTAGGAATCCTCGTCCGCAACGCCGTGGACCATGCCGACCCGGGCCCGACTACAGAGAACCGGCAGGTGCGGCTCAAGCTCGCCGTCACTGGGGACCACGAGCTGACGATCGACGTACGTGACCCGATCCCGCAGTTCCGGGACTTCGAGCAAGCCGCAGCCGGCCAGGAGGGGCGTGGCCTCTGGACGCTCCGTCGGCTCGGCGGTGAACTGTCCTGGTTCCTGTGCCACGAACGCGTCGGCAAGACAGTGCGCGCACGTATGACACCGGGGCCGGTGCCAGCATGACGATCTCCCTCACCGCTCCGGTTCGGGATAGGCGCGTCGCCTCTCCTAGGGCCAGCGTCCCGAAGTGGACGCCTCCGCTCGACGATGACGGCTTGAGGCATGTCCTGGCGCGGATCACTGCGTGGTCTCCGCTCGACGTCGAGGCGATCTTCGACGACCTGGACATGACGATCGGGAACCAGCCGCCGCCCGAGGCCACCATCCCGGCGCTCGTCGAACGCTTGCGCAGCCATCTGAAAAGGCTCAGCGCAATCGCGGTAGCCGACCCCAGCTTCCCGCCCACCGATGAAATGGCGC